>CAUSIX010000227.1:0-3506 GCA_963531555.1 uncultured Oribacterium sp. | reverse complement strand
GATGGTGTCCGGATCGTCCAAAGCCTCCATGATACGATCGGTATCATCTCTTTCTCTTAACGCGCCTACCGGACAATGTGTAATGCACTGCCCGCAAAGTGCACAAGCGGAATCTTCCAAGCGATAAAAGTCTCTTACATCTACCGTGCTCTTTCCTCCGCTGTTTACGACATCCCACACATTGGTGGCCTGAATTTTATCGCAAACCTGAATACAACGCATGCACTTAATACACTTGTCATACTCTCGAATCAGCGGAAATGTTTTAGAACCTTTTTGTTTTGGCAAGTCCTTCGGGAAATAATCTTTTCCTACAATATTTAAATCATTGGCTACAGACTGCAAAGAACAGTTTCCGGAGCGTACACAGGTTGTACAGGTCACATTGTGTTGGGATAAAATTAATTCTACATTATACTTTCGTGCCTCTCTTGCTTTTTTGGAATTGGTGTACACGACCATTCCCGGGAGAACCGGGCTATTGCAAGCGGCATGAAGTCGCTCATCTCCCTCCACCTCCACAACGCAAACACGACAGGCGCCGATTTCGTTTAAATCTTTAAAATAACAGAGGGTTGGAATAGTTATTCCCACTTCCTTTGCCGCATCCAAAATCGTTGTATTTTCAGGCACACAAACCTTTTTCCCGTTTATCGTACAATTTACCATTTGCTTTCTCTGCCTCCCTTAAATATTCCATAACCAAAGTGATCACAGTGCAAGCATCTTCCGGATTCCTGACAAGCCTCTTCATCCGTCATACCGTACTCCATGAGCTTAAAGTCACATACTCTTTCCTGAGCCGGTCTCTCTTTCATATTGACACGGCCGGTGGGGGCATTATCATCAAAACGAACCGGAGGAAGGGTAATGTCGGACTCGATTTCATGGAAAAAGCCCAGATATTCATCAATGTTTGCCGCGGCAGTCTTTCCTGCGGCGATAGCACGAATAACCGTAGCGGGGCCTGTAACGCAATCTCCTCCGGCAAAGATTCCTTCGGCATTTTTTAGTGCAGAGGTATCCAAGGCATTGATTCGTCCAGATTCAATGGCAACACCCTGATACTCTTCAAACTTACGGAAATCAATTCCCTGTCCGATGGCTACAAGTACAAGGTCCGCTTTGACCTCAATTTCGGGTGACTGGGAATCTTTTGGAGACGGCCTTCCGTATCGAACTCCTCCGATAATTTGCGGTTTTAAAATAATACTCTTACAGTGTCCTTTTTCATCCTTCTCAATACGAACCGGGGAATGAAGTTCTACAATATCACAACCGTCGGCAATGGCACCTTCCACTTCCTCGGGAAGGGCAGTCATATCCACCTTTCTTCTTCTGTAGGCAACTTTAACGGTTTTCGCGCCAAGACGAACCGCAGACCTTGCCACGTCCATTGCCACATTTCCGCCACCGACTACAACCACTTCCAAGCCTGAGAAGTCAGGATAACGATCGTCTCCGATGTTTCGAAGCATTTCTACAGCGGATATAACTCCTTCCGCATCCTCTCCCGGGATTCCCAGCTTCTTATCGGTATGAGCACCGATGGAAACATAGACGGCATCATAATCTTTTTTCAATTGTGCAAGACTTATATCCTTACCGATACTGATATCAGTTTCCACCTTGAATCCCGTTTTCATCAGCCCTTCAATTTCATGGTCCAGGATTTCTCTGGGAAGTCGATATGCAGGAATGCCGTATCGAAGCATTCCGCCAAGCTTCTTTCTTTGCTCATATACCGTAACATCATGTCCCATAATACTGAGATAATATGCCGCACTAAGTCCGGAAGGTCCTCCACCGACTATGGCTACCTTCTTTCCGGTCTTATCCATAATCTTCGGAACCTTAATTTCTCCTTCGTGCTCTACGGCGTAACGCTTTAATCCGCGAATATTGATGGCTTTATCCACCATAGTTCTTCTGCAGCGAAGCTCACAAGGGTGCTCACAAATTAAGCCGCAGGCTGCCGGAAACGGATTGTCTTTACGAATCAGCTGAACCGCTTCCGCAAAGCGTCCTTCATGAATCAGAGAAATATATCCCGGAACATCCACATGGGCAGGACAAAGAGATACGCAGGGAACAGGCTGACTCTGTTTTGCAAAACATCTTCCATGCTGAACATGCTCGGCATAATCGTCATAAAAACCTCTTATTCCGCGCAGAACCATTTTTGCCGCTTCAAAGCCGATGGCACAATCAGCGGAATGATAAATGGCATCCGCCGTTTTTTCAATGGTCTTTAAAGTTTCCATATCTGCGGAACCGTCTAATACGGATTCCATAAGATTTTCCAACTGTCCTAAACCGACTCTACAGGGAGTGCACTTTCCACAAGACTGTGCGTGACAGATATGTAAAAATGCCTCTGCTAAATCCACCGGACAAAGTCCCGGTTGTGAAGCTTGAATTCTTCGCTCCAGGTCACGGTAAAGACCTTCCACGGTTTTCTGCGCTTCATTTTCTGTTACAATGATTAACCTGCTCATTTTTTCTCCTTTGCTAAAACGCAAGCTGCGTCTTCGCCTTAGACTCCAGTTATCTAAAATCAGTATAACATTGGCTTCTTTTTTTTTCTCATAAAAAAAAGAAGGATTTTTTTGTGCACGATGTATAAAAGATAATTTTTTAACAGAGCTTAATTAGTTAGATATGCCTAACAATGATAAAATAAATGGAATGAATCGGTAAGAGCATGAGTAAAGAAAAGGATTTTTACAAGAAGAATACGATATAGGAATATCTTATAAAAAAACAGTTCTTCTATCCTGTTTTTAAACGGAATAAAAGAACTGTTTATTCTCTATTTTTATGAATGGAACAGCTTTTTGTTTTGATACTGCGGTTCACAAGTAATTCGGATTCCCAACTTACTCAAAGTTTTCTCATCCACCTGCGATAAAATAACCGTGGAATGCATTTCACATTGACTAAGATTAGCCAGTTGTTCCATACATCTTTCCGCATTGGGATCCGTATTAGCGGAAATCGTTAGCGCGATAAGGATTTCATCCGTATGCAGTCTCGGATTGTGATTTCCAAGATGTTCAATCTTAAGATGCTGTATCGGTTCAATAATTTCCGGTGAGATCACTTTGATTTCATCCGGCAATCCTGCCAATACCTTTAAAGCATTTAAAAGCATGGCGGAGCAAGAACCTAGAAGAGAAGAGGTTTTCCCGGTAACAATAGTTCCGTCGGGGAGAGAAATGGCTGCTGCGGGTCCTCCGGTAATCTCCGCTTTCTGCAATGCAGCAGAAATAACCGGTCTGTCCATAGCGGATACATTGGCTTTTTCCATTAAAAGCTGCACCTTTTCAATGATAGATTCGCTACCGTTTCCCTTTCGTCTTTCTACTAAGGCATTGTAGTAACGACGGATAATTTCCTGTTGTGAGGCCTTTCTCACTGCACTATCATCCACTATACAATTTCCGGCCATATTGACCCCCATATCTGTCGGAGACTCATAGGGAGAATGCCCGTAAATAGTATTA
>CAUSIX010000226.1:0-3536 GCA_963531555.1 uncultured Oribacterium sp. | reverse complement strand
CTGAACACGCCAAAGACGATGGTAAGAATAAATAAAAGCAATACGATTTTTTTCTTATAGTAATTTCTGTTTTCCGTCATCTCTTCTCCCCGAGAAAGAATTTTGTGAATTCTTCTTCAATTTTCATCATTTTTAATAATTATCTTTTGCATTATAAATGATGAAACGGGAAGAAAGCAAGACGGAGCTTTTTACAGTTCCCAAAGCTTTTGTACAGTTCCTCGCAAAGAACGAGGAGTAACAATCTGAAGCCTCTTCTATTTCGCCTCAGAGTCCCATGCTTTCGGAAGTCTTTCGTGTCTTGCTCTCTTCTCCGTATCTTCCCTCTCGTCATAGCCGTCGTAGGGTGCTGTCGGGTCATGCGGTTTTTGCTTTTTCAGGGAATGACAGACCTTATCCTTATGCCGGAAAGCAAATTCCAAGTCGTCCGTCCAGCCTGTGTGCCCGCTCATGATTTTCGGGCTAAGTCCTCTCTCCCTTAAAAGCCTTTCCAGCTTAGCCAGAGAACGCATAGAAAGAGCATTGTCCTCGGAAAGCGAATCTAAAAAGCTGTAGCCTCCGTCCGCTCCGAACCAAATCGTGTCCCCGGTAAAAAGATAGGCATCGTCAAGTAAATACACTACATGCCCGAGAGTATGTCCGGGAACCAAAATCGCTTCCACCTTGATATCCCCGATATAAAAAATATCCCCGTCTTTTACAAGCTCGATTTCATTTTCAATCTCTACTTTAGGAAGTTTATAGAGCTTAAAAAGCACCCTTCTTCGAAGTTCTCCGCTAAGGTACTTGTTTTCCGTCTCTCCAAGATAAAGCTTTGCCGTTCTAAAAATACCTTCACTATCCTTCTCCACCGCACCGACATGGTCCGTATCGAGATGGGTAAGTAGAATCTCCTGAATCGAAGAGGGGGAAATGTCGAGCCAGCCCATCTTTTCTTCCAAACGCTCGTAATTATACCCGGCATCAATCATAATCGTTTTTCCGTTTTTGGTATAAAAAAATACATTGGCAACCCATTCCCGAACGGCAGCCACCCTCTCATCAATCCGGCCGGTATTTAGCGGCTTAAAAATCTCTTTTCCGCGATACATAAAAGACATAAAAGCTTTTTGCGAATCGGAATCTTTTTTAAACATAGGAAAACACCTCCAATTTTCACGATCATTTCTCTACGAGTATTATATTCCGATTAGTATAGAATAACTATAGATTTATCTTATTTTTTAAGAAAAGTGTCAAAGTGCTCACGGTTTTCCTTGGAAAGATTTTTCTGCCTTTTCACATTTTCACCGGCACTTTTTGATTTTCCCACACATTTTCAACGGCACTTTTTGATTTTCCCACACATTTTCATCAGGACTTTTTAGTTTTCCCACACATTTTCAACGGAACTTTTTAGTTTTCCCACACAACGGAACTTTTTAACTTTTCTCCACATTTTCAACGAGAAAACTCTTTATTTCTGCCCATAATATGCGTTCGCACCGTGTTTTCTGAAATAATGCTTATCTTGCAGTGCCTGCGGTGCAGCCTTTATCTCCGGATTAATGAGTTCGGAGCGAAAAGCCATCTTCGCCACCTCTTCCGTCACAGCGGCATTGTGTACCGCTTCATGCGCATCCTTTCCCCAGGAAAATACGCCATGATACTGAAAAAGTGCAGCCGGAACGGCAAGCGGATCCTTCTTCATCCTTTCTAGTTCCTCTATAAGTACAAGACCTGTATTTTTCTCATACTCCGACTCTATCTCTTCCTTCGTAAGGCATCGTATGCAGGGAATTTCTCCGTAAAAATAATC
Organism: uncultured Oribacterium sp.; assembly: GCA_963531555.1. Lineage (GTDB taxonomy): Bacteria > Bacillota > Clostridia > Lachnospirales > Lachnospiraceae > Oribacterium. Next base: position 1,738 of record CAUSIX010000226.1, on the reverse strand, counting down.
TGCATGCGTGGTTCCGTAGCAGGGAATACCGCGCCCTGCCTGCGCCCAGCTTGTCGCATAAGAGGAATGCGTATGAACCACTCCTCCTATATCTTTATATGCCTTATAGATTTCCGCATGAGTAGCCGTGTCGGAAGAAGGGTTATATTGCCCCTCTATCTTATTCCCCTCCGAATCCACAACCACCATATCCTTCGGTCGCAGCGCTTCATACTCCACTCCGCTCGGTTTGATTACAAAACATCCGCTCTTCCTGTCTACGGCACTGACATTTCCCCATGTGAAAATAACCAGACCATACTTCGGCAGCAGTATATTTGCCTCATAAACTTCTTCCTTTAACTCCTCCAGCATAGCTTCCTCCCTTTCTTTTTCGACTCCATTATACGTCAGTTTTTTGCTTTTTTCTCTCCCTACTTCTTTTTCAAAAGATAAATCCATGGCAGAAGATTTTTATCTTTTTAGCAGATGACTCTTTTCTATTCAGCAGATGACTCTTCTCTATTCAAGTATTACCTTACCGTATACATCGCAATTTCATCAATCTCCCGATTTGCCGCAATGATGATATCTTCCCCCGCCTTGTTTTTAGATGGTAGGTTTTCCGGCACTGCTCGGATACAGCCTTATGTAAAAAAATGGTATGACACTCCTGCCGGAACTTCAAAGGCGATTATCGGTATGTTGCAAACGAAAAGGGTGGACTTAAGGCTTGCCTTGTTATACCATTCATCTATTGAAAGCGGTTTCGAGGACTGAAGAAAGCTCTTTTTTCCATACGAGGCTTCTTTCTGTTTCGGGAAGCTTCTTTCTTTTTAATCGGGAGGAAAATAACATGTTAAGTGGCATTTCCGCGTCACACGGAATCGGAATCGGCAGTATCCGTGTGATTAAAGAGCATGACTTACATTACGAGGCGGTAAAAATCGAAGACATCGATGCCGAGAAAAATAGATTTGAAAACGCTGTAGCTCAGTTCAAAAAAGAAACTGCCGAAATAGCTAAGGACATTCGAAAAAGAATCGGTTCGAAGGAAGCGGAAATTCTGGAAAGTCATCTCCTTATGATAGATGATCCGACCATGTCCGAAGAAATGCGTAAGCTTATAGACGCGGGACAATGCTCCGAATCCGCCGTAGAAGCCGTTTGCGACAGCTTTATCAGCCTGTTTTCCGGGATGGGCGATGAGCTCATGCAGCAAAGATCGGCCGATGTCCGTGACATAAAACTAAGTCTGTTAAAGCTCTTACTTGGTGTAGAGGATACCGATATCAGTAAGGTCCCACCCGGAACCATCCTTGTCGCTAAAGATTTGACTCCCTCTATGACCTCGCAGATACGAAAGGAAAATGTTCTTGGAATCATCACGGAGGTCGGAGGAAAAACCTCTCATTCCGCAATTTTAGCCAGAGCTCTGGAAATTCCGGCGGTTCTCTCCATCCCGAGGATTACTGAAGTCGTGAAAAATAAGGATACTGCAATCGTAGACGGTTCTCAAGGCATTGTCTATATCAATCCGGAAGGAGATATCCTTTCCCAATATAGTATTCAGTGTACGGAATACCTCAAAAAGCAAGCCAAGCTCAAGGATTTCTTCGGTAAAGAAACCAAAACCGCTGACGGGCTGGAGCCTCAACTTTTCTGCAATATCGGCAGTCCTAAAGATGCCAAAAAGGTCATCGAATGTGACGGAGAGGGAGTCGGACTCTTCCGCTCCGAGTTCCTCTTTATGGACAAC
>CAUSIX010000225.1:0-3550 GCA_963531555.1 uncultured Oribacterium sp. | reverse complement strand
AGTCCAAGGCTTCAGAGGAGTTAAGAAAGGCTTTCGAGGAGAATGCAATCCTTACCGGTAAGGTTGTTCAGGTGGTGAAGGGCGGATTGAACGTAGAAGTGGACGGAGCAAGAATTTTCGTTCCGGCTTCATTAGTATCCGATAGCTTCGAAAGAGATTTAAATAAATATCAGGGACAGGATATTCAATTCGTTATTACGGAGTTCAATCCTGCCAAGAGAAGAATCATCGGTGACAGAAAGCAGATCATGTCGGCACAGAAAAAAGAGCAACATGATAAGCTTTTTGCAGAACTTAAAGAAGGCGATATCCGCACAGGGGTAGTGAAGAATCTGACCGATTTCGGTGCGTTTATTGACCTTGGCGGTGCAGACGGACTTCTCCACATCTCCGAGATGAGCTGGGGAAGAATCGAGAATCCGAAGAAGCTCTTTAAGCCGGGACAGGAAGTAGAAGTTTTGGTTAAGGAAATCAGCGGAGAGAGAATAGCGCTGACCAGAAAGTTCCCGAACGAGAATCCGTGGAAGGACGCTGAGAGCAAGTACGCTGTAGGCGAGATTGTAAAAGGAAAAGTTGCCAGAATGACTGACTTCGGTGCCTTTATTGAGTTGGACAAGGGCATTGATGCACTTTTACATGTTTCTCAGATTTCCAAGGATCATGTAAATAAGCCGTCCGATGTGCTCGAGCCGGGTCAGGAAATTGAAGCAAGAGTGGTTGATCTCGATGTGGATAACCATAAGATTTCTCTTTCTATGAAAGCACTTCTTCCGGAAGAGGAAGGCGATACGGCAGATGTTGATGTAGCATCCCGGACTGAGGAAGAGTAAGGAATTCTTTAATACATAAAAAGGCTGAGCGTTAGCTCAGCCTTTTTTCCCTTTCCTGAATAGCTTGGAATTTCTGCTTAACAAAGCATTAACGGGCAGAGGATTCTTAAAAGAGGAAGAACTGTTAAACTATCTATCTTTTTGTGAAAATAGAAGAAAGGTATATTCTCTATTGATTTATTTTTTGACGAGAAAAAGGGGAGTCTATGGGAATGGAAATAGAAAGGAAATGGCTTGTTACCGAAGAGAGCCTTGGAAAGAGCCCGAATATTCGTAAAGTGGAGTTGGAATATTTGGATATTGAACAGGCTTACCTTTGTAAAGAACCTGTTATTCGTATTCGAAAGACAGTAAAGCGAAATGGGCATGGAGAATTTATTCTTACGTATAAAGGAAAAGGTTTGTTGGAGAGAGAGGAGTATAATCTTCCTCTTACGGAAGAGGCCTACAGGCTCTTAAAAGGGAAAATAGAAGGTAGAATTATTGTAAAAAGGAGATATTTACTTCCTTACGGTGAACATAGGATAGAGTGGGATGTTTTTAAAGAGGATTTGACCGGCTTAATGTATGCGGAAGTGGAGTTTTCTTCTACTCCGGAAGCGGAGGAATTTAAAGCTCCGGAATGGTTTTCCCGTGAACTTACGGAGGAAGCCGGTCATAGTAATGCGGATTTGGCATTTTATAATAGGGAGAATAATTTTAGTTAAAATCCTGACGAGAAGCAGGATTTTAACTCTTTTTCTTGCAAGAATTAGGCGATAATGCTATACTTGTCCCTCGAAAGCTCTGCCGGTGGCGGAGTCCGGCAGAACGAGAATTTGTACGCGGATTAAGCGCACTGCTCGTTATAAAAGAAAAATTTTTGGAGGTATGCGCAATGAGCGTAAAAGTGGAAAATCTTGAGAAAAGCATGGCCAAGCTTACCGTTACGGTAGCAGCTAAAGAATTTGAAGAAGCAGTAGAAAAGGCATATCAGAAAACGAAGTCTCGCTATAATATCCAGGGATTTCGTAAGGGAAAAGCAACAAGAAAGATGATTGAAAACGCTTATGGAGCACATGTTTTCTATGATGCGGCACTAAATGATGTATTAGACCGTCATTATCCCGAGGCTGCGGCAGAGTCAGGTCTCGATATTGTTTCGCGCCCGGAGATTGAGATAAAAGAAATCGAAGAAGGTAAGGATTTAGTATTTACCGCAACTGTTGCCGTAAGACCTGAAGTAAAGCTCGGAGAATATTTCGGCGTAGAGGCGGAAAAGGCGGATGTTTCCGTCACAGCAAAAGAAGTTACGGAAAGATTAAACAGAGAGTTGGAAAAGAATGCCAGAATGATTGACGTTGATCGTGCTATCAAGAAGAATGATATTGCAACGATTGATTTTGTCGGTTCCGTTAACGGTAAAGAGTTTGCAGGCGGAAAGGGAGAGGATTATCCTCTTACTATCGGATCCGGAACCTTTATTCCCGGCTTTGAAGATCAACTTATCGGCGTTAAGGCGGGAGAGAACGTGGATGTAAAGGTTACCTTCCCGGAGAATTACGGTGCGAAGGAGCTTGCAGGTAAAGAGGCTCTTTTCAAAGTAAAGGTTAAACTGGTTAAGGAGAAACAGGTTCCGAAGGCGGATGATGAGTTTGCAAGTGAAGTTTCCGAGTTTGACACTCTCGATGATTTCAAAAAAGATTTAAAGAGACAAATCAAGGAAGAGAAGGAAAGAAGAGCGAATTCGGAAGTGGAAAATAATGTCATTAAGAAGGTGGTGGAGAATGCCGAAATTGAGCTTCCGGAGCCTATGGTGGCTACACAACTGGATCAGATGTTCTATGATTATGGAAGAAGGATGGAACAGCAGGGTATTCCCATGGAGCAGTACATGCAGATTACCGGTTTAACTCCGGCCGCATTAAAAGAACAGATGAGAGATTCCGCTGTGCAAAACATCAAAACTTCCCTTGTACTTGATGCCGTTCAAAAGAAAGAAGGCATTGCGGTTTCCGATGAGAAACTTGAGGAAGAGCTGCAGAAGATTAGCGAACAGTATCACATGAAGAAAGAGGATTTCGAAAAGACTCTTACAGATGCGCAGAAGGATTCTATTAAGAGAGAATTGAATCTTCAGGCCACCGTTGATGCTTTAGTTGCCAAAGCAAAGCTTGTAAAGCCGGAGAAAAAGGCAAAGAAAGAGGAAAAGACGGAAAAGGATGAGGCATAAGCTTTTTGAATGTCCGGTTAAAATATAGGGAAACAGTAATTTGCCGAATTGTTTGTATAAATTTCGGGTTTGACAGGTACTGTTTAATCCGCTAAGAGGAGCTGTAAAAACGATTCTTTTGCAGCTCTTTTTTGTTCTTAAACTATGGGTTTATAGGGGAATGATTTTTTCTGTGTTATGATTGAAAAAGAGACAGTATAAGGAGGTAAAAATGAAAGAGTATACATTTCCACATAATATAACGACAATACCCTATGTTATTCAGTCTACCAGCAGAGGAGAGCGTTCTTATGATATTTTCTCCAGACTGCTGAATGAGCGTATTGTTTTTCTGGGAGATGAGGTGAACAGTGATACTGCATCTCTTGTGATTGCTCAGCTTCTTTTCTTGGAGTCAGAGGATCCGGATAAGGATATTTCCCTCTATATTAATTCTCCGGGAGGTTCCGTTACAGCGGGAATGGGAATCTATGACACTATGCAGTACATCAAGTGTGATGTTTCGACC
>CAUSIX010000224.1:0-3557 GCA_963531555.1 uncultured Oribacterium sp. | reverse complement strand
GCATAGCGTGAGTCTCTGTAAGAGCACCTTCAGCGGTCTGGATTAAGCCGACAGCATCCTGTGCGTTTGCTGTAGCCTGATTAAGTCCATTAATCTTAGAACGCATCTGCTCGGAAATAGCAAGGCCTGCTGCATCATCTGCAGAACGGTTGATTCTATAACCGGAAGAAAGCTTCTCTAAGTTCTTCTGTGTACCAGCAGAGTTCATGGACAAGTTTCTGTACGCATTATTAGCTGCAATATTGTGTTGAATAACCATAAAAAATTCCTCCTATTAGGCGACTTATTGATTGCCGTGTACTGTTTTTAATTTGGCAGTACACTTTAATCTGTCCTATTCAGAGAACCTCCCTGTCCTCACTCCATACCTTCCATTGCCGGCTTAGGAAAGACGGATTTCTTTTGCCTATACTATGATTTCGTCAGAGATGAAATTTATATAAGCGAATTTTTCGAGAAGCTTATTTATCATATATATAAATAATATTTATATATATGCGTACATATTCTTTTACGGTAATTTCTTGTACTCCTCATCACTTAGTGCTTCACACCACTCCACAGTACTGTTCTCTCCGGGCAGTTCTTCCGCAATATGCTGAAACCAGCTGTCGGATGCCGCACCGTGCCAATGCTTTACCTGCGCCGGAACGAAGACCGTATCCCCGGCATGAAGCTCTCTTGCTTCTTTCCCCCATTCCTGATACCAGCCTCTTCCGTAAGTACAAAGAAGAAGCTGTCCGCCTCCCCGATCTGCGCGGTGCACATGCCAATTATTTCTTGCTCCCGGAGTAAAGGTCACATGAAAGACATTCATCTGTCCGAGGCTGAGTGTCGCAAGGTAGCTCTTTCCGATAAAATAGTCTTGATACGCTGTATTTTCCTCTCCTAAAGGAAACGGAGCAAGATGCTCCGGTATCGCCGTAATCCTTTTCCTTCCGCTGTTCGGATTCTGATCCGCAATCCTTTTATGTTCCGCGATGGCAGTTCTTTCCTCCGTAATCGCCGCTCCCTCTCCATAAATCTCGTCAATCAAAGGAAAAGCGCTCCAAGCCTTCGGCCATCCGCAGTAAAACGCAAGTTGTGTAATCATCTCCACCACTTCTTCTTTTTTAATGCCATGTTCCTTTCCGAGGGCAAGATGACTCTTTAGCTGCGGATACTGCCCCGCGGTAAGTAGAGAGGCAATCGTAATCATACTTCTGTCTCTCAGGGAGAGTTCCTTTTCTCTCGCCCAAACCTCACCGAATAGCACATCATCGTTTAACTCTGCAAATTGCGGAGCAATATCTCCAAGATATTCTCTTCCTGCTGTTTGTTTCTTCATTTTCTGCCTCCTCTAATGCCAAGTGAACCAAATAAAGAGATAGCCTGCCATAACGGCAACAAAGGTAAAAGGAATCCCAATCTTCATGAAATCGGAAAACTTCACCGTGTAGCCGTTCTGCTTCAACATCCCGACTGCCGTGATATTCGCACTGGCTCCAATCGGAGTAATATTTCCCCCGAGGGTTGCCCCGGAAAGAAGACCAAAGTATAGAAGATAGGGTTCAATCCCGAGCACTTGACTAATCCCGGTAATAATCGGAAGCATGGTTGCCACGTACGGAATATTGTCTACAAAGGCAGAGAAAAGCACGGAGCCCCAGACAATAATCGTATAAAGCAGGAAGATATTGTTTCCGCCTACCTTCGCGATGCCGTTTGCCACCATATCGATGATTCCGACATCGGTGATTCCCTGAATCACGAGAAATAAGCCGATCAGGATACACAGCGTCTCAAAATCGATGGAAAGAACCGCTTTTTTGAGATTCTCCGGCATTTTCTTCATTCGAAAATCCATGAGCATACAAAGTACGGCAATCACACAGCAAATGAACCCGTTGATGGTGCTCGGTGTATTCGGGATAAAGGACGCAATAATCAGACATACCACAACTCCGCAGAGCGCAATCGTCGGGAAAATCCCCTCCACTTCCGTCTTTTCTGTCGCTTCCACCGGCTGATTCAACTTATGGAAGAGAAAAATCATCACTGGAACCGTGAGGAGTGCCCCAAGTTCCACCGCCCAGAAGATTCCCGGTCTCCCGTGCATAAAGAAGAACTGCATAAAGTTCATCTTCGCATAAGCGCCAAGCATAATGGAAGTTGTGTCTCCCACCAGTGTCGCCGCACCCTGCAGGTTAGAGGAAACGGCAATGGCAAGGAGCATCGACACCGGACTGATTTTCAACTTCTTGCAGATTGCAAGCCCGACCGGTGCAATCATCAGCACCGTCGCCACATTGTCAATAAAAGCGGAAACCACGCCGGCAAAGAGAGACATTAGGATAATTACCCACATTACCGTAGGACACTTTTCCAGAATTATCTCCGCTAAACGGTTCGGCATCTTCGACTCAATAAAGTAATACACGATGACCATGGTTCCCCCGATCATCATGATGACATTCCAGTTTATGACGGAAAGCCAGTAGAGCGGATTTCTCTGTAAAATGCCAAAAAGTACAAAGAGCACAGCAACTGTCCAGATAGCATAAAGCCTCCACTCCGTTTTCGCAATCATCACGACATACATCAAAATAAAGAGGATAATGGCAATCATTTGTAAATTCATAGCATATCCTCCATATTCTCGCGCTTTATTTTCTTTTGATTCATTTTCTCACCATCTACTACTCTAAGCTTATAAAAATATTTCCCCACATTATGCTTTAAACGGAAGCTTCAAAATAATCTTCGTGTACTGTTGCTCTTCTTTCGAATGCGCCCCCGGTCTATGACCATCCCAAGGAAAAGCAGCCCAGAACATCCCCTTCGTAATCTTCATCTGATGTGAAAAATCTCCCGTATAGCGTGCAGCATCTTTTTCTTCATCATAAGGAACCGTTTCCGTAAGACTCTCTAAAGTATCCCAAGCTATTTCTTCCGAACCGTCTTCAATAATCTGTACATCGATATACTTTTTATGCGCTTCATACGTTCCATCGGCAAAGAGCTTCGTGCTGCCATTTTCCACCTTAAAGAATCCGCCTTCAAAATCATATCTCCCCGGTGCAAACGCTCCCTTTTTCTTCAAATCGGAAATTGCCTTTATCCCCTCTTTAAGATTTGGCAGAATCGGTGCATAAAACTGAATGTTCTCCAACTTATCGATAATCATAAAATGTCTCCTTGTATCTCCTGATTAATTACTTTACTGCAACAAGATATCTCCGGCTTCGCCTACAGCACTTGTTAAGAATCAAAAAAGTACCTCCATCCTGCACAGCCTATAGTACAAAAAGTAAGGTACTTTAGCAAGTTCTATTCCAAAGTCAGGAACATCACTTTTCATAATGTCCTCTGCATGAAACAATAAGTATCTTTCTCATCTTAATCCTCAATCAATTCGTGTACAGTTCCTCTGCCTTCCTGCAATTGTTTAAATCCTCTTTCCAGTTTATCCAAATACCGTGCATTTCGTAATTCTTTTTCCATCTCATTAAACTGTTCCAGACTTAAAACAACTACATTTTTATCTTCTTTTCGAGTAATTATGATCGTTTCTCCAT
>CAUSIX010000223.1:0-3558 GCA_963531555.1 uncultured Oribacterium sp. | reverse complement strand
TGAATATCTTCATTTTTTAAAACATCGTCCAAAGATTCCAGATATGGGGATTGACGAAAAAGAAGAGCATTTCTGTATGCCCTGTCTCCCAGCTTTTTCGCCTCTAAATAATCGTCAAGCATAAGGCCTCCTTTTCCTGCACGGGAGCGGATATCCTTTCCCGTAATCCTTAAGCAGAAAAAGTATATCATAAAGCCGGATGAAGCGTTAGTGATTTGCAATATCCGTTAGAGAAGATATAGCGCAGGTAGTGGGTAAAATTTCGCAAGCTACATTGATTAAGCATAAAACACCGCCCTTCAGAAGCTCGAATTGACTCCCGAAGAGCGGTGCTTTTGTAATCTCTTTATAACTCTATTTTTCTTCAGAACACTTTAGTTCGGTCCGTTTGTACTCCCCTCCTGAATGACAGCATTACCTGCGGAACCGCTGTTTCCGGAAGGTCCCTGACTGTTCGGACCGTCACCGGACGAAGGCTGATTTCCATTCGGATTTACGTTTGTTCCGGAAGAGCTTCCTCCCGGTACATTCGCTCCAGGGCCTGTCACTCCGGGGCCCTGACTGTTGTTATTGTTATTGCTGTTATTACTGTTATTGCTGTTATTCTGCACATTTCCTTCCGTAAAGTTTAAATTCGAAGTATCGGAAGTACATACACCGTGCTCGTCGAAGCTGAAACTCCGTCCATCCAGGCTAATCGTTGTATTGAAAAGCATCTTGCCGTCTTCCAGATAGTAGAAATGGCCCTAATCTCTAAACCAGCCCTTTACCATCTTGCCGTTCGCACTGAAATAATACCAAGCATTTTCAATCTGCGTCCAAGCTGTAGACATCTTACCGCTTTCCGGAGCCATATAATATTTGTTTCCGTCCGTATCGGTCTTCCATCCCGTTTCCATATTTCCATTGGAAGAGGAAAGGTAATAATAAGCTCCGTTCAGGTTCAGCCATCCGCTCTGCATAGCCCCGTCAGTTCCGAAGTAATACCACTTGTCGGAAATTTTTAACCATTTTCCCATTACAAGAGAACCGTCTTCCGGTGTAAAATAATACCATTTATCGGAAATTTTTCTCCATCCTGTAGCCATGGCACCGTAAGACTTCAGATAATACCAAACATCCTTACCGTCCTTTTGGAGTTTCAACCAGCCGGTCTGCATCGTTCCGTCCGACTTTAAGTAATACCATTTTTTATCAATTTCTCGCCAACCTGTAACCATCAGCCCCGACGGACGAAAATAATGCCAGGAATTATTGATTTTCTTCCAGCCTGTCACCATATAGGTATCAGCTCCGATATAATAGTATCCGGAAGAAGTATGGATCCACTTCCCGCTGACCTTTTCATTATTTTTCGGATCAATAAAATAATATTTCCCTTTTTCCTGTCCCCAACCTGCGGCCAAAGACGTCATCGAAAGGCTGGCGATGCAGAGTCCCAATGCTAAAGCCTTCAGCCCTAATTTCTTTCCTAAATTCATGTTTTTCCTCCCTTTAAAGCGGATTCTTTGCAAGGCTATGAAAAAAGCAGCTCTCTTTTCCCTTAGAAAACTGCTCATTTTCGTCTTTTCTAAACTATAGCATAGCCTGCTTTCCAATTTCTATACTAAGCTCTTACTTTTCCTTAACAATTATAAGAATTTTTTTACCTTTTAGAGACTTTTTCTTTTTGTCTATTTTTCCTATAAAAAAAACTCCCTCAAAGAGAGAGTTTTTTTAACAAGATGCATCATGCGTCTCCTGTACCTCTAAAAAACGCTATCGCAATCAATTATTTAATCCCAGCTCTTTATTTAACCACTTTAATCCTGCCATCGTGACATAGTTATACGGCTGATTAAAGTGCGGCATAAAGAAAAGATCCACTAAGGGAAGCTCTGCCATGGTAAGTCCCTTCTGAATAGCCAGAGAGAAAAAATGAATGATTGCTGTAGCATCATAGGTCGACCCCAACTGACATCCTACAATCTTCTTATCTTCCTTTTTATACACGATTCGAATCTTAACTTTGGGGTTCTCCACTTCCATAAAAGCGGGGAACTGGGTATCCTCATAATCCTCATAAGAAACGGACATACCCTCTCTCTCTGCCGCCGCTAAGGACAGTCCTGTACAGGAAAGCTTATATCTGTAGATTCCCAGTGCACTGGAGCCCTGAACCCCCAAGCTTTCTACAGCCGTACCGCAAATATTATGGCCTGCCACAACCCCGGAACGTACTGCATTAGTTGCTAATGCGATATAGTTTTCTCTTCCTCTTGCATTGTCATAAAGGCTTGCGCAATCTCCAATGGCATAAACGGAAGGATCGCTGGTCTGCTGCTTTCTGTTTACCAGATAAGCGCCGTTTGTATACAGCTTTAAGTGGTCCGCACCTAAGCTTGCATTCGGTTTAAAGCCCACAGCACAGATTACCATGTCCGCATCGTATACTCCCTTATCGGTCTTCACTCCGGACACCTTTCCTTCTCCCAAAAATTCTTCTACTTTCTCTCCTAACGCAAAATGGATGCCGTGTTCCTCCATTCTGTTTTTTAACTCATCGGAGAAGGGTGTGTCAAAATACCCAGAAAGGATGTGATCCACCATGTCGATAAGGGTCACTTCCCGTCCAAGGCGCCGGAAGGCCTCTGCAAGCTCCACGCCGATATATCCGCCACCGAGAACGCAGACCTTTTTAAACTCTCCCTTGTTCTTCAGCTTTTCAATGACTTCCTCGGCATTTTGATAAAGCTTTACCATCTGTACGTTTTCAAGATCAAAGCCCTTCACGGGAATTCTGTTCGGAACGGATCCGGTAGCCAGAACCAGATTGTCATAGTGGTCTTCCATCACCTGCCCATCCTTAAGCCGTACTTTTACAGTCTTCTTCTCGTAATCCACGGAAAGAACCTGTGATTCCATGTTTACCTTTGCTCCCTTAGCGAGAAAATTCTCAGGCTTTGCATAAAACAGGCCGTCTCCTGAATGAATCTGCTCACCAATCCAAAGTGCCATTCCACAACCTAAAAAGGAAATATTGTTGTTCTGATCATAAATAGTCAGCTCCTGATTTGGGTAAGATAAAATCGTGTTTGCACAAGCTGTTCCTGCGTGATTTGCTCCTACTAAGATTGTTTTTGCCATGGACATCCTCCTTCATTTTTATGTACTTTAAAATAGAACACAACTTAACTTAAGTCCTATTTTACTTCTTTTTTCAAGAAAAACAAGATAAATAATTGTTCTTATTTTTACTGTTAGGAAATAGAATCACTTCATTTCATCGACCTTTTTCAGCCTTACTATAAGCTTCTAAAATTTGCAAAATCGTGCGCCTATACACGATATCCCATTTTATAGAAAAGCCTTTACAGCTCTAAAGCTTCTTTGGCCTCCTTAAAGTAACGAAGCATTTTCAAGCTGTATTCTCCGAATTCCTGTCCTTTTCGCATCTTATAAGCGCACCACAGGCTCCAAAGGAGACCTGAAAGCCCCATATAGGCAATAAGAAGTTTTTCCAGTTCTTCTTTCGTTCTTCCATGAAGAAGTAGAGGCTCTGCCACTTTCTCCTCCTCT
>CAUSIX010000222.1:0-3588 GCA_963531555.1 uncultured Oribacterium sp. | reverse complement strand
ATTCTTCCGAGAAGCTTTCTCTTTCCGAAAAGCGTCTCTCCGATCACAAGGGAGGCAAGCGCTACCGTAACCATTCCATTTCCCAAGTTGATATCGGAGGCCTTGTTATACTGAGCAATCAAAGATCCGGAAAGACCGGTTAAGGCATTGGAAAGGCAAAGCCCTACCGTAATCGTAAATGCAGGGTTAATGGAAGATGCCCGTACCATGGCCGGACTGTCTCCCGTTGCGCGAATGGAAAGCCCGAGCCCCGTTCCGAAGAACCAGCGTAAAACAAAAGCCACCACCAGTAAAATAAGAAGAAGGAGAATCAGCGTTCCCCACTCGGACAGGAAGGGATTTTCCCCTGCAAACAGGGTAAACACCGTATCCGTTCCAAAAATGGAAAGATTTGAAGAAAATCCCATTACCGCAAGGTTAATGGTGTAAAGTCCGGTATTCACAATAATTCCGGCAAGGATGCTTTCAATACCCAGCGTCGTTTGCAAAAAAGCGGTACAAAAGCCCGAAAGAGAGCCGGAAAGCATTGCCATAAAAATTCCCAGTATGGGATGCCCGGAAATCGTAAACACTGCCGATACCGCAGTACCGAGCGTAAAGGATCCGTCTGTGGAAAGATCCGCAATATTTAAGATGCTATAGGAAATAAAAAGGGCCATAGCAACCAGCGCATAAATAAGCCCGATTTCCAAAGCGGTCTTGATGATTCCTATCGTAAAAAATTCAGCCATACTCATCCTACTTATTCTACTTGAATTTACTTGATGTTACTCGAATTTATTTAATGTTACTCGAATGCCGAAGCCTCGTTATCCACTCCGCTTCGGCATAAAAATTGTTCTCAAATTCATCCTGTACTACTTATCAAGATAGCAGTTCTATCTTCTTATCACAGAATTTCGTGTAAAAATTTATTTTGCAAATTCCTGATTGGTCTTGATTTCTTCTACCTTTGTGCAGTAGGGCTTAAAAACTTCCTTTAACTCGTCCATGGAAAATCCTAGCTTTTCCGCTGTATCGGTATTGACTGTCGCGATACCGTTGTCAAAGGTCTGCACAGGAAGAGTCGCCGTTTCTTTTCCTCCTCGTAAGACCTCATCCACCATATCCGCTGTTGCCTTTCCAAGCTGTACATAATCTACACCGTAGCCGGCAAAAGCACCGTTTAAAGCAAAGGAATCGGCTCCACCGTAGTGAGGAATCTTCGCCTTTTGCAATTTTTCGTAGAAGCTGAGTTCCGCTTTCTGAATCGTGTTATCCGTCGGAGTGAAAATCGCATCCACCTTTTCTGCAATGAGAGCATCCACTGCCTGATTTACTTCATCGGTAGTCGTTCCGGTCTTCTCAACCACTTCCACGCCCTTATCCGCTAAGAATTTCTTTGCGTCTTCAATAGGAGCCTTGGAAGAGTCCTCACTCTTAGAATAGAGCAGTCCGATTTTCTTTGCGTCCTTATTTGCCGCAAAAATCAAATTCATAATGGCATCCGTATTCAAATAGTCGGAAGTTCCGGTAATCATACCGCCCGGCTCTTCCATGGACTTTACAAGCTTTGCGGAAACCGGATCCGATACTGCGGCGAAAACGATGGGAACATTTTTTCCTTCTGTACCTGACTGCACTACCTGTACTGCAGGTGTGGCAATCGGAACAATAACATCCACCTTATCCGAAAGAAGCTGTGCGGTCATCTGGTTTAATACGGAGGCATCGCCCTGCCCGTTTAACTTGTACTCCTTATACTCGTACTTTACGCCATCCTTGGAAAGACTGTCCAGCTCTGTGCAGAGGCTGTCTTCAATCTGATTGAGTGAAGGATGGTCCATAAACTTTAAAATCCCTACCTTATAGGTTTTTTCTTCTCCTGCATCTCCCTTTTCCTCCGTCTTTTCTTCTGCCTTAGCTTCCGTCCCCTTTTCTTCTGCGGAAACACTTTCTTCTCCCTTACTTTCCGCCTTCTCCGCAGGCTTGGAACAAGCCGCTAAAGCAAGCACGGATGCCAAACCAAGAGTTAACAGTAATTTTTTCTTCATAAATACCCTCCTTTTCCTCTTGCAAGGCTTTACTCTAACACAGAAGAGGAGATGTGTAAACGAAGACAGAAGGAGTTTCCCTCCCTCTGCCATAGATTGTCGGTATAGCTTGTATAACTTATAACTTCAAAAAAATTAAACTTACTTTGCGAATAAGTCACTGTGCGTCCCTGTTCTGGTCAAAGTAAGCACCAAGATGTCTTTCTCTATTTTATAGATTAAAAGCCAATCCGGCTGAATATGACATTCTCGGTAGCCTTTCCAATTTCCATGTAAATCATGATCTCGATTTTCATTTGGAAGGTTTTCTCCCAAGGCAAGAGTCGTAATCACCTTATCTATTAGTTCCAACTTACGCCCTCTCTTCATTGCCATCTTATAATCTTTTTTAAATGTTGTTGTCAACTTAACGGTTAGTTTAGTTTCTTTCATCTTTTTAAATCAGCGAATAATTCATCCAAGTCCGTATAGCCTTTAAAGGTAGGATCTTTCGCTATCCTTTCCGCTTCCGTCATAGCAGTAATTGTCTCTTTATTCGGTACACGAAGATTCACATCAAACGGAATCCCCCCCTCTCGAAGAGATTGCCGAACAAATATATTAAAAGCTGTTGTAAGATTCATTCCCAATTCATTGAATAGCGATTCTGCCTCTGCCTTTAACTCACTATCCATGCGGATGCTTATATTAGTCGTTGGTTTTGCCATATCTTTCTCCATCCTCCACTTTCTATATTTATAGAATATAATAAATACATTGCACGAAATTTGCAATATATTGCACGATAAATCCTAGCATTATTTTCCGATTCATTAGATTTATTTAAGAGATAAGTGTATTTTCCCTCACAAAAATGTGCCATCCTCTTTACACCGACTTAAGCTTCCTATACTCTTAAATAAACACGGAATTATTATTGTATTTCCTACACATCATGATTAAAAAACGGAGATAGAAACCATGCCCAAAAATGCAAACGAGATACCGCGCGCATCAGAAACAATGCTCGTTCAGAATAAAAATGTGCCCATCCTCCTTTTAAACGACTCCCCATCTTATGGCACAGTCGCACTACGAATGGCCTCTGCCGTACTGGGAAAGCTCCAGTATGACGTCTTTTCCCTTCCGACCGCTCTGGTATCGAATACATTATATTACGGAAAGGCGGAAATACTGGATACAACAGAGTACCTCTTTCATAGCCTCGCGGTTTGGAAGGAACTCGGCTTTTCTTTTCCTTCTCTTTTTATCGGCTTTGTCCTTGAAGAAAGGCAAGCAGAGCGTATTTATCAATTTGCAAAAATAGAAAAAGAAAACGGCAGTTATCTCTTTTTTGATCCCATTATGGCAGATCACGGAAAACTTTATAACGGCCTTCAAAAAAAGGACGTTGAAAGTAGAAAGAAGCTCATGCAGATCGCCGATTGTATTTTTCCGAATAAAACAGAGGCCTGCCTCTTGGCAGACCTCAACATTGTTCCTGACAGCTTCGCTTTGCACGAAGCAAAGGAGCTTGTCTATTCTTTAGTGGAAAAAGGTGCAAAAAGTATCTGTA
>CAUSIX010000221.1:0-3595 GCA_963531555.1 uncultured Oribacterium sp. | reverse complement strand
TATGAAAATATTTTAAAGGCAGTAGAAAGAGCAGTAGAGGAAACTTACTTGGCAACACATAAGTAAGCTGCAGGAGGTTGAAATGGAGCAGTATTGTTTTGTTGTAAATGGTCGGGAAGTGATGACGGAGGAGGATAAACCTCTCCTTCGCTATCTAAGAGATGATTTAAAGTGCAAGTCGGTAAAGGACGGTTGCAGTGAGGGAGCTTGCGGAACCTGTACTATCATTATTGATGGTAAGGCTATGCGTTCCTGTATTTTAACAACCAAGAAGGCGGTAGGAAAAAATATCGTTACCGTGGAAGGGCTAAGTACTAAAGAGAAGGAGGCCTATGTCTATGCCTTCGGTCGCTCAGGTTCCGTGCAGTGCGGTTTCTGTATTCCCGGTATGGTGATGAGTGCGAAGGCGCTTATCGATGAGAATCCGAATCCGACGGAAGAGGATATTAAAAAAGCCATTCGCGGAAATATTTGCCGTTGCACGGGATATAAGAAGATTATCGAAGGAATTGACTTGGCAGCTAAGGTGCTTCGCGGAGAAGAGAAGATTCTTTCCGGATTGGAGTGCGGAGAAGACTTCGGCATCGGGCAGTCCGCATTCCGTGTGGATGTCCGGGAGAAAGTGCTCGGTACAGGAGAGTATCCCGATGATGTCGAGATGGAAAATATGGCTTACGGCGGTGCAGTACGTACTGAGTATCCGAGGGCAAAGATTTTGAAAATTCATACGGAAGCGGCTGAAAGTCTTCCGGGTGTTCTTTGTATCTTAAAGGCGGAAGATGTACCGAACAACAAGGTCGGACATATTCAGCAGGACTGGGATGTTATGATTGCCGAGGGTGATATTACTCGCTGTATGGGAGATGCACTCTGCCTGATTTGTGCGGAGACTCCTTCTATTTTGGAAGCGGCTAAAAAGCTTGTGAAGGTGGAGTATGAGGTCTTGGAGCCGGTGAGAAGCATAGCGGAAGCCAAGGCGGAGAATGCACCGAAGGTACATTCTAAAGGGAATCTCTGTCAGCAAAGACATGTCAGCCGAGGTGATGCGAAGACGGCTATTGCGAATGCAAAGTACGTTGTGACGGATACCTTTAAAACGCCGTTTACCGAGCATGCGTTTATGGAGCCGGAATGTGCTGTTGCCTTCCCGTATAAGGACGGTGTAAAAGTGTATACCTCCGATCAGGGAGCATACGATACCAGAAAAGAGATTTCTATTATGATGGGCTGGGATCCTTCCCGTATTGTAGTGGAGAACAAGCTGGTCGGCGGCGGATTCGGCGGTAAGGAAGATGTTTCCGTACAGCATATTGCAGTGCTTATGGCTTTGAAGGCGAACAGACCTGTAAAGGTCAAGTTCTCTCGTCAGGAATCCATCAACTTCCACCCGAAGCGTCATGCCATGGAGGGAACCTTTACTCTGGCATGCGATGAAAACGGCATCTTCCAAGGGCTGGATTGTGAAATCAACTTTGATACCGGAGCTTATGCTTCTCTTTGCGGTCCGGTTTTAGAGAGAGCCTGTACGCACTCCGTAGGCCCGTACACCTATCAGAATACGAATATTTTGGGATATGGGTATTATACCAACAACCCTCCTGCAGGAGCTTTCCGAGGCTTCGGTGTTTGTCAAAGTGAGTATGCTTTGGAAATGCTGATTGACAGGCTTGCGGAAATGGTGGGAATCAGTCCTTGGGAGATTCGTTTCCGTAATGCCATTGAGCCCGGAAAAGTGCTTCCGAACGGGCAGATTGCGGACTCCTCCACGGCACTTAAGGAAACGCTTCTTGCGGTAAAGGATGTTTATGAAGCCCATCCCGGAAGAGCGGGCATTGCTTGTGCTTTAAAGAATGCCGGAGTCGGTGTAGGACTTCCGGATAAAGGTAGAGCAAGAGCGGAAGTGTTAGACGGAAAGCTTAGAGTCTATACTGCAGCTTCCGATATCGGACAGGGCTGTCGTACGGTATTCACCCAGATATTACAGAGTGAAACCGGCCTTCCCATAGAGAAACTCAGTATTTCCAGAGGATCCACCGAGGATTCCCCGGACTCCGGAACGACCTCCGGATCTCGTCAGACGCTGATTACCGGTGAAGCGGTTAGAGGACTGGCTGCCGAGGTCAAAAAAGATCTTGATGCAGCAGGAGGGAAGCTGGAAGAGCTGAACGGAAAAGAATATTTTTACGAGTTCTTTGATCCGACAGATAAGCTTGGTGCGGATCTCCCGAACCCGAAATCCCATGTAGCTTATGCTTTTGCAACCAATGTGGCTATTTTGGATGATGAGGGAAGAGTTACGGATGTATATGCCGCTCATGATTCCGGAAAAGTTGTGAATCCGGTATCCATTCAGGGACAGATTGAGGGCGGTGTACTTATGGGAATGGGCTATGCCTTAACCGAGGACTTCCCCTTGAAGGACTGTGTGCCTACAGCAAAATTGGGAACCTTAGGGCTTCTTCGTGCAAACCAGATTCCGAATATTCATGCCATTTATGTGGAAAGAGATACGCCTCTCCCGTTCGCACACGGTGCAAAGGGAATCGGAGAGATTTCGAGCATTCCTATTGCCCCTGCCATTGCCAACGCATATTATGCTTTTGACCATGTGTTCAGAACGAAGCTTCCGCTGGAAGGAACCTTCTATCGGAAGAAAAAATAAGAAATACCCGACGCTTTTCGGCGCTTGCCATTGAAGTGGAGCTAAGATTTAAAAATGTCAACGCTTATGCCGTAAAGTTCATTTATTCATCGAAGCTGTGAAAGAGAGGAATCTTTTTCACAGCTTTTTTATAATGCAACAAACCATATCCGAATATGGAGTATAGGAAGAAAGTATGTTCTGTGATATAATTTCCAATGTCAAAGCTCTGCGAGAAGCGCGGAGCCTGAAATAGAGATAGAAATAGAAATTTGATTCATAACGAGTGTCGCTCGCAAAGCGTGCGGTATCTCGTTTGTAATGACAGAAATTGCAGTAAAAGGAGAAAATATGGCAAATAAAGTAAGTAAAGCCCCTGTTGTGGCATTAGTGGATCATGAGGAGAAGTTAAAGGCGCTGGACGCCGCTTTAACGAAGATAGAAAAGGACTGCGGGAAGGGCTCCATTATGAAGCTGGGGGATGCGGGAGTCAACAAGGACATAGAAGTCGTGCCCACCGGATCCCTTTCCGTAGATATTGCACTGGGGGCGGGAGGCTTTCCAAGGGGGAGAATCATAGAAATCTACGGACCGGAGTCTTCCGGAAAAACTACACTGGCACTCCATGCCGTAGCGGAAGTACAAAAGAGAGGCGGAATTGCCGCTTTCATAGATGCGGAGCATGCTTTGGATCCCCGCTATGCACAGGCTATCGGTGTGGATATTGATAATCTCTATGTTTCTCAGCCGGACTCCGGAGAACAGGCTCTCGATATTGCGGAAACGATGGTTCGTTCCGGTGCGATGGATATTTTGGTTGTAGACTCTGTTGCGGCACTGGTACCGAAGGCGGAGATTGACGGGGAAATGGGGGACAGTCATGTGGGACTCCAGGCCAGACTGATGTCCATGGCACTAAGAAAGCTGACGGCCATTATCTCGAAGTCCAACTGT
>CAUSIX010000220.1:0-3655 GCA_963531555.1 uncultured Oribacterium sp. | reverse complement strand
GACAAGAGCGTTTTCTTTCAGTTCCGTCCTTCATGACATTCCCCCCTCTTATTGATTTGATATTTATAGACGAGATACCGCACGCTATATAAGCGACACTCATTAAGACTATGAATTTCAAGTATCCGATTTCTATCGAACCTGAATTGTAATTAATTTCGATTGTTATTCTCCCCTATCCTTTTTTGTAAAGCGTGCGAAGACATCGGCACTTAATGAGCACAAGCAACGCGATGTGCGAATTTAGTACCGCTATGTCGTAGCCCGAGCGAGAGCGACTTTACAAAAAGGATAGAGGAGAAGAGATAAACGCTTATTGATGATTCAGTTCCGGGCCGGCCACTCTCTCCGCCTCTCCCGCAACTCTCTTCGTCATCTTCACCTTATCAAAGTACTGAATCAATGCTTTAGCGCACTTTCTGCTCGTTCCAAACTGATCCTTCAAGGTCGCAATGCCGAGTACCTCATTTTCCGAAAAATAGGTTCTAAGATAATCTTCCACCTTATCCAGATTCTCCTTTAAGATCAGAAGCTCAGGATCCTCTCCGACCTTTACAAGCTGCCCTTCCACTACCAAGTTTTGCAGAATGTCGAGGAAGTCCTCTTCCTTCGCTTTCTTTCGGTCGAGTTCTTCCACACGGGGAAGCATAAAACCTGCTTCGAAAAGCTGGGACAAGATATTTGTTTCCATTCTTTGGTAGGCTTCGTCCTTGAAATCCGTTCTGTCTGTGAGGAGCAGGTATTCCCCTTCCAAACGCACGCCGGAAATAAAGGGCATACAGGCATCAAAGAGGTTTTGCTTACTATTCTTTAAGAGCTTTTCGCGCATCTCCGCCTTCGGAATGCCGATTCGATAGGGGTGTTTTTTATAAAAAGCTTCCAATACATGTTCCATTTCCGTGCCGAGGATATACGCATTTTCCTTATGCAGAAAATAGCGCTCCTTTTGCACGGTGACAGGGAAAACGCGTTCTTCCCGAATCAAATTTTCCATGGCGGGCTCGATTTCTTCCTTCGAGTGGGAAATTCGCTTCGCAAGGCTCGGAATCGTATACAAGGTTTCCAGTTCTTCTCGAAGAAGGGTTTCCAGTACATCTTCTAAAGAGCCCTTATCCTTACTTAAAAGTTCCTGAATGGCATCGTCCGAGAAGCGCTTCTTCTTTCTGGCATTGGGTTCAAGTACCACGCCGCCTCCGATGGTTTCCACCGGACTGTAAAAGCGGAGAATAAAACGGTCGCCCCGCTTAAATACCGTTTCCTCTTCCAAAATAAACTCACAAAGCCCCTCTTCTCCGGGACCGATTTCTTCCTTGTCAAGAAGCACCACGCGACAAAGCACTTCTTTCGTCCCGGACAGGAAATGCAGTCTTTCCCTGTTTTTCAGGCTTCTCTTCGTATCGGGAAGCATGGTCACTTTTCCGTCCATCAGGGTGGAATTCTCCATACTGTTTTCAAGAGAAATCACGGATCCCTTATGGAGCTCTTCCTTCTTTACACCGGTTAAATTCAGCGCCACACGCTGTCCGGCTTCCGCAATTTCGGAGTCCTGCTCATGCACCTGAATGTTTCGAATCCGCGCTTTCAGTCCTTCCGGATAGATCTCCAGTGCATCTCCCTTATGAAGCGTTCCGGAAATAAGCGTACCGGTAATAATGGTTCCAAATCCCTGCAGGCTGAACACGCGGTCAATCGGAAGACGCGGAATTCCTTTGGTATCTCTTTCCGGAAGCGCCTTTACCATCGCAGAAATTGCTTTTTTGCAATCCTCTATTCCCTCCCCTGTAACGGAAGAAACACGAACCACAGGGGCATTTTCCAAAATGCTCCCTTTCAGCTCTTTCCTAATATCCTCTTCCATCATAGAAATCCATTCCGGATCCACGGTATCGCACTTTGTCAGCACCAAGATACATTTTTCAATGCCGAGAAGTTCCAGAATATCCAGATGTTCTCTTGTTTGCGGCATAATGCCTTCATCGGCTGCCACAACCATAAGCACCATGTCCATCCCCACCACACCGGAAACCATTTGCTGGATAAACTTTTCATGCCCGGGAACATCAATGATACCGCAGCGAAGTCCACTCTCTAAATCAAACCAGGTAAAGCCGAGTTCGATTGTGATTCCTCTATCCTGTTCCTCTTTTAAACGGTCTGTGTTTCTTCCGGTAAGCGCCCGTATCAGTGTCGTTTTTCCGTGATCGATGTGTCCCGCCGTACCGATGATAATGTGTTTCACTCTAAAGCCTCCTGAAAACTCTCTACTACTCTTTCTAATTCTTCTTCCCGAATCGTGCGAAGGTCAATCCAGAAATCATCCTCCATAACTCTTCCTATTAAGGGCTCCTTGGTAAAATGCAGTCGTTTCTCCAGCTCCGGCACGCTGATTTTATGCGGATGGAAGGATACGGCAAAACTGTCCATATAGGTGTCGGGAAGAGAGCCGCCTCCCACCTGTGAACTGCACGCGCGAACTGCACAATCTCCCGGTAAACGATTGTCCCGAAACAAGTTACATAAGCTCTCCGCTCTCTCCTTTATAGAAGAAAGCGGTTCGGAAAGCATTTTCAAAACCGGAATCCGCTCTTCAATCCCCTCCATATGAAGATACTCCCGAAGTGTCATGGAAAGTGCCGCTACGGTAAACTTATCAATGCGAAGAGCTCTCGTCAGCGGATTCTTCTTCATCGCATCGATATACTTTTTCTTTCCGATGATAATACCCGCCTGCGGTCCGCCAAGCAGCTTATCTCCGCTAAAGCAAACGACATCGACCCCCGCCTGAATCGCTTCCTGCACCATCGGCTCATGGCGAATCCCGTACTTTTCAAGAGGGAGAAGAACTCCCGAACCCAGATCCTCAATAATCGGAATATTGTGTTCAAGGGAAAGCGCCTTTAAATCCCTTGCTTCTACCGACTCGGTGAATCCCATGATGCGATAGTTACTGGTATGCACTTTTAAGAAGGCCTTCGTATTTTCCGTGATTGCCTCTTCATAATCGGACAAATGGGTTTTATTCGTCGTTCCAATCTCCACCATCTCCGCATCGGACTGGGCGCAGACGTCGGGAATTCGGAACTTTCCTCCGATTTCAATCAACTCGCCGCGGGAAACGATGACTTCCCCTCCCCTAGCCAGCGTGGAAAGAATAAGCAGCACGGAAGACGCATTGTTATTGACCACCATGGCATCCTCCGCCCCGGTGATTTTACAAAGCATCTCTTTCATATGAGAATAGCGCTCGCCTCGCTTTCCCTCTTCCAAGTTATACTCGAGGTTCGAATAGGAGGAGAGAATCGTCACAAGTTCTTCCGAAAGTTCTCTACCCAAGGGCGCTCTGCCGAGATTCGTATGTAAAATCGTGCCGGTTCCGTTTAAAACCGGACGAAGTTTCAGCTCGATTCCCTGCTCCACGTGCTCCGCTATCGCATCCTCAATATGGTCAATTCTACGCAGAATTTCGTCTTCTCTCTTTTCTTCGGAGGGAGCCAGTAATTTGATTTCTTCCCGAATCTCCTCGACCACTTCCCTTACCTTGTCCGTCACATAGGAAAGACCGTAGTCTTGAATTAAATCCAGTACTTTCCCCTCTTCCAGAAGGATGTCCACCTTCGGAATTCTTCGGAATAAATTGTTCTTGTCCATATACCGC
>CAUSIX010000219.1:0-3659 GCA_963531555.1 uncultured Oribacterium sp. | reverse complement strand
CTATCCTTTTATACGCATGATACAATGCCTCACAATACTTCTCCAAAAAAGAAACCGCCTCGGTACCCTCTCCTTTTTTCTCTTCAATGGCATGTCCAAAGGCAATCGCTTCTTCCTGACAGTGCGATATGCGAAGAAGACAATTCTCCCATTTTCCTTCCATGAATTCCTGCATGATTTTCTTCTCGGAAACGATAAGCGTATCCGCGGTTTCCAAAACGATTTCCCGAAAGCTTTTTACGCCGGGTCTTTCAAGATCCTCTTCCGAAAAGGAATAAAGAAACTGCCAATTTCCTTTTAGACGCTCCTGCAATTCCTTCTCCTGCTTTTTAAAAAAGGGATACCCGTGAGCTCCTCCCGCTTTGACCTTCTTTCTGTACTCTCCATACAATGCCCTGAGAATTGCATCATAATCCTTCGGAGCGGAAAACCGTCTATGACAAAAGGGAAGCTTGGTGTTTTCCCCGAGAGCTTCTTTGGAAAGAAAAAGACTTTTACTTAAGTAGTCCGGAAAAAAAGTCACCTTACTTCCTCCTTCTCCGTTAAACTCCTGAAAAATGCTATCCATTGTCCGATACAGCTGGGCTTCCAAGAAAGTATTTTTATCAAAATGAATATGGAGAAGCTCCTCGATTTTTAATATCTCTTTTTGAAAAATCCCCGTCTTCTCCTTCCCCCGCTTGATGGCCGAAATCATAA
Organism: uncultured Oribacterium sp.; assembly: GCA_963531555.1. GTDB lineage: Bacteria > Bacillota > Clostridia > Lachnospirales > Lachnospiraceae > Oribacterium. The sequence continues at coordinate 2,960 of CAUSIX010000219.1, read as the reverse complement.
TCATGAGCATTTCCAAGAGTTTTATTCTGAATTTTTCATCTTCTTCATTTTCCGAAAGTTCATCCATAGGAAAAATATCTATTGCCACAGGATAAGGAAAGTCTTGAAACTGTTTCCCGACTTGAACTCCCCTTCCTCTCTCTACCGTTCCGACTCCGGAAACGAAATCACATCGATTTTTGCTTGTCTCCAGTGATGTAAAAGCCAGTCCATCAGGAAGCTCCTCTCGGATTATCCTGCTAAAGTGGAGAAAGTCCTTTCGAAGCATGATAATATCGATATCATCATCCCATGGAATAAAGTCACCCTGTCGCACAGCTCCAAGAAGAGTTCCTCCGATGATATAGTATGTAATTCCATATTTTGCACAAATTTCATCGATGATACAGAGGAGTTCCAGCTCAGCCGCCCATGCCTGCTTCATTATCCCCGGAACATAGAAGCCATCTTGCACTTCATCATAGAAAAACTCTCTTTCAAATTCCATTTCCTCTCCTTTTTCTTCCTCTATCCGTTTTACTCTTTTTCTAATTCTCCGTTTTACTCTTTTTCTAAAAATCGTCTGAACGCTTTCACAAGCTCCTTCGTGCCTTGCCCTCCTTTATCCGAAAAAAGACAAGACCCTGCTCCCGATATCTTTTTACTCATCATCTTGCTAACCTCTTTATTCGTAAATTCACGAATCTTTGTAAGATAGGCTTTCTTCATCTCTTTCGACTGTACTATCGTTAAATCCGCATGAAATACGCCCGGAACCGTCACATAGTAGTCCATGTTTACAAAGGCTTTTCCGTCTTCTTCGCTCTTCGCATCGATTTCGTCTGTCACAAAGTAGGGTATATACACAAGCTTCCTCGTGAACTTTTTCATTTCCTTACTATAGAAAAACGGATCCACGGTAAAGACCTGATTGCACTCATCATAGGGAGAATTGATTACTATCGCATCCGGAAGCTCTTTAGCAAAGTTAAAGCTCCTGTAATCACCGATTTCGTATCCCTTCGGGAAATCCTCTCCCTCATAATGCATGTCTGAAAGACTCCCGTCTCCCAAACGGTCATAGTAAGGAATAGGGATAATCTTACAGTCAAAATTTCCCGACTCTTTAAGGGCGTCAATTAAGGGACTTAGGCTTACAAAATGCTTTGCTCTATGCGGAAGGAAAACAATCTGTCTTTTCCATTCTTTTTCCAAGGCGGAGCGCATTTTTTTAAGATAATAGCTCGGCTTCTTTAGCTGTCTTTCCAGATTTTTTCGAAGCCCCGCAGGAAGCGCATGGAGAACAGTTTCTCCGTTTTTTTCTTCCGCTCTTTCCTCTCTATGGCCGGCTTCATCGAAAAGTTTTCCTTCTACCTCGCTAAGCTCCTCTATCCTTTTATACGCATGATACAATGCCTCACAATACTTCTCCAAAAAAGAAACAGCCTCGGTACCCTCTCCTTTTTTCTCTTCAATGGCATGTCCAAAAGCAATCGCTTCTTCCTGACAGCTCGATATCCGAAGAAGACAGTTCTCCCATTTTCCTTTCCTGAATTCCTGCATGATTTTCTTCTCGGAAGCACTAAGCGTATCCGCGGTTTCCAAAACGATTTCCCGGAAGCTCTTTACGCCGGGTCTTTCAAGATCCTCTTCCGAAAAGGAATAAAGAAACTGCCACTTTCCCTTTAGACGCTCCTGTAAGCCCTTCTCGTACTTTTTAAAAACCGGGTAGTCGTGAGCTCCTCCCGCTTTTACCTTCTTTCTATAATCTCCATACAATGCTTTGAGAATCGCATCGTAATCCTTCGGAGCAGGGAATTTCCTATCGCAAAAAGAGATTTCAACCGCTTTTTCAAACGCAGATTTAGGATAGGAAATGTCATCAGTCCAGTATTTCCTGAAAAAACATAGTTTTTCTCCGCCTTCTCCGTTGAACTCCTGAAATATTCTATTTAGAAGTTGATAAAGTTGCCTTTCCAATGATTCTTTTCTATCAAGCGTAATCTGAAGAAGTTCTTCTATTCTTAGTAAAGCATTTTGAAAGATTTCCGTATCTTCTTGATTATCCTTTATCGCAGAAATCATCAGTGAGAGCATATCCAGAACATTTCGTCTAAATCCTTCATCCTCCGCATTATCCGAAAGTTCATCCAAGGGAAAAATATCCACTGCATGAGGATAAGGAAATCCATGCACTTTTTCCAATGCTTCTTTAGATAACGCCCACTTTCTTCCTATCCCATTTAAAAAACTGCAAAGAGTATCATCCTCTTCCATAGAAATAATCTGAATGCCTTCTGCCAAATCATCTTTTGCCACTTGAAAAAATTTTTCGTAATCTTTCCTAAACATCACTATATCGATGTCATCATCCCAAGGAATGAAGCCTTCATGTCGCACGGCTCCAAGTAAAGTTCCGTAGGAAAGAAAATACGAAAGTTTCCATTTTTTACAGATACGGTCAATTTCCGAGAGGAGTTCCAGCTGTGCCGCCCAAGCTCTCTTCATTATTCCCGGAACATAGAAGCCGTCCTGCACTTCGTCATAGAAAAAATCTCTATCAAATTCCATTTTTGCACCTTTCGTCTTCCTACTTCTTTTCATTCTCTCTTTTCTATTCCTTTCTCTGCTTTCAGAAATAAGGAATTCTTCCATCAATCAACCTCCGGTTTTAAAACCGATCAGCTTTGCTAATTTTTCAACTTCCGCCATATCCTCAGCATAAAAGTTTTGTAAAAATGCTTTAACGTCTGCCCACGCTGTTTTTCCTTCCCGAAAAACCTGTAGAAGAAATTTAAGGGCATCCATATCCGCAGGGTTTTCTCGAATAATTACAGTAGAATAGTGAACCGCCTCGGACAATTTTCCCAGTTTATAAAACGAATTTCCAAGCATCTTATATGAGTTTATATTGTCTCCCAGAAGTGTTTGCGAGTTTGGGTTTGCGGCATTGTTTTGGTGTTTTTGTTTTGAATAGTTTT
>CAUSIX010000218.1:0-3675 GCA_963531555.1 uncultured Oribacterium sp. | reverse complement strand
CGATTTCTACCGGCTCATCTCCTCTTTCGTCTCTAAAGAAGAGATGCAGATTCGGATTTAAGTAAGCCGTCTCATGCAGGCGGGATTTCAGCCAATCTTCTTTGAAGCGTGTCTTCTCAAAAATCGTATCGTCCGGAATAAAACAGGTTTCCGTTCCCGTCTCTTTAGTCTTTCCGACTACGGGGAGAAGACCGTCTACGAGAGCTTTTGTGGGGATTCCTTTACTGTATTCATCCTCATAGATTTTTCCGTCCTTAAAAATACGGACACGCATATAATTCGATAAGGCATTGACGACGGAAGAGCCTACACCGTGCAGACCACCGGAAGTTTTATAACTTGAGTTGTCAAACTTTCCGCCGGCATGTAGGGTGGTCATCACGATTCTTTCCGCGGAAATTCCCTTTTGATGCCGATCTACCGGGATTCCTCTACCCCTATCACGAATCGTACAGGAGCCGTCTTTTCCGAGTGTGACATCAATTTCCGTTCCGTAACCGGCCAGGTGCTCATCCACGGAATTGTCTAAAATCTCGTAAATTAAATGATTTAAGCCCCGACTCCCGATGGAACCGATATACATTCCCGGTCTTCTTCGTACAGCCTCTAAGCCCTCCAAAACCGTAATACTGTCTGCATTGTAATTCTTTGCCATCTTGCTCCTTTAACTATCCAAACTGCTTCTATCGTGATTTCATAAAAATGGGATTGCTCCTTAGGAAAATGTAATTTACGAAAGACTTGCAATAAATCTTCTGAATCCTTCTTTTCCCGCCTCATCTTCTTTAAAGATTCCGGCATCACGAAGTACCATGAGGAATACCTTTCCGACCTCCGCTCTTACGATTTCTTCCACTGTGTCCTTGCTAATGTTTTGATATTTTTTCCGGATTTCCTGAGAAAAGTTGTAATGCTTTCCGAGAACGGGGTCGGAAGAAATGTCTTTATTCTCCAAAATCGCTTCTTCCAGAGCGGAAAGCTCCGTACGAAGTCTGGCCGGTAAAACGGCAAGCCCCATAACCTCTATCAAGCCAATATTTTACTTCTTGATATGATGCCTCTCCTCATGAGGATGGAAAAGTCCCAAGGGATGCTCCTCCGTCGTTCTGTTATTTCTGAGCACCAAATCCAGCTCAAAAAGCTCACCGCGCTTTCTCGCTATCGGGGTAATCGTGTTGTGCGGCGTGTCTCCCGTATGGGAAAGAATGGAAAGGCTTTCATCGCTATAGCTTCGGAATCGATCCAAAATCAAGCTTGCAGCATCAATACAGCGCTTCTTATCTTTTCCATTTAAACGGATAACCGACATCGGCCAGTTGACAATCCCGAAGTGTAAATCAGGAAATTTCTCCAGACTAAACTCCTCCCTTAGTCCCGCCTTCTCCATTGGGAACGAATAGTTTCCCCCTTGAAAATGCTCATGGGAAAGAATGGAACCGCCCACAATCGGAAGGTCTGCATTGGATCCCAGAAAATAGTGCGGGAATTGCTCCACAAAGGAGAAGAGCTTTCCAAAAACCGCAGAATCGATCTTCATCGGCTTATGCTCTTCATGAAAAACTATGCAATGCTCGTTGTAATACACATAGGGAGAATACTGAAAATAAAAATTTTCTCCGGAAAGCTTTACAGGGATAATTCTGTGATTTTCTCTTGCCGGAAAATCAAGACGCCCGAAATACCCCTCACTTTCCTTGCAAAGCATGCAAGCAGGATAGGAGTGAGAAACAGTCTTTCCAAGAAGAGCAATCTTCTTCGGATCCTTTTCGGGCTTACTTAAGTTGATTGTGATATCCAACTCCCCGTAAGGACTCTCTACCTTATAGCGGATATCCTTTTTGATACGATAACGGCGGATATAGTCATTATCCTGACTGAACTGATAAAAATATTCGGTAGCCCCCTTCGGAGAAGATGCATATTTGTCCCAAAAACGCTTTCGAATATTGGAAGGTCTGTCAGTAAGAACCCCCATAACCCGTGTATCAAAAAGATCCTTTGTAATTGTACTGTCGTCTTCCATGATGCCCTTTACCAAGGCATAGTCCAGAATCTCTTTTAGAACTTTCTCCAGATATTCTCCGGATTCCAACTCTTCCTTCTTGATATTTTTTATTTCTTTTTCAATTCTTTCTTCATTGCATGCCTTCGGCTCGAAAGAAAGGAGGCCTGCCAGACTGTTGTAGCAGTAAATCGTATCTTCCTTCTCTATTAAACCGGTATATAGTCCATACGCTAAAAGCTGTTCTAAAACTTCTTCCATTCCTTCTCCTTGCCGCTAAACATAAATCGTATATCGCGCATTTATGAACGATACAAGTTATCCGTGAAATACGGCACACCTTGCACGCGATGCGCCTAATACGTCTAATATCCCTTAGATTAGGAATTATATCCGTTCGGATTCCCGGACTGCCAGCGCCATGCATCCCGACACATTTCTTCAATGCCTCTTTCCGCACGCCAGTTCAGTTCCTTCTCCGCTTTCTCCGGGCTGGAATAACAAGTTGCGATATCTCCTGCCCTTCTTCCGTCGATGACATAGGGAATCTCTTTTCCGCATGCCTTTTCAAAAGCATGAATGATTTCTAAAACAGAGTATCCGTTTCCTGTTCCAAGGTTACAAACGAAGACACCGTCATTCTTTGCCAATCTCTCTATGGCTTTCACATGGCCCTTTGCAAGGTCCACTACATGAATATAATCGCGAATTCCGGTGCCGTCCTTTGTATCATAGTCATTTCCGTAAACATGCACCTTCTCCAGTGCACCGGAAGCAACCTTTGCCACATAAGGAAGGAGATTGTTCGGAATCCCTTTAGGATCCTCTCCGATTTTTCCCGAAATATGGGCTCCAATCGGATTAAAATAACGAAGTAAAATAACATTCCACTCCGGCTTTGCCTTCTGTAAATCCGATAAAATCTGCTCCTGCATCCACTTCGTCCAGCCGTAAGGATTGGTACAGGTACCCTTCGGACAACTTTCCGTAATGGGAATCTCTGCCGGGTCTCCGTAAACGGTTGCGGAGGAAGAGAAAATGATATTCTTGCACCCCGCCTCGTCCATCACTTCCACAAGATTTAAGGTTCCGAGAATATTGTCATGGTAATAGAAAATCGGCTTTGCCACAGATTCTCCCACTGCCTTCAATCCCGCAAAATGAATCGTTGCGGAAATATCCGGATGCTCCTTAAAAATCTTTCTCAGGGCCTCCTTATCCAGCATATCCGCCTCGTAAAAAGCAAAATCCTTCCCTGTAATTTCCTTAACTCTCTCAATCGCTTTCGGGCTGGAATTATAAAAATTATCGAAGGCCACTACCTCATAGCCGCTCTCCAAAAGTTCTATCAGTGTGTGAGAGCCAATATAACCGGCTCCTCCGGATACTAAAATCTTCATCTTTTTCTCCTTTTTTCGGCCTTTTTTGCCTTCTCTTTCTTTACTTTGATTGGGCAAAGCCTTGAACATATTTTTTCGCTTACAAAAGCATGGTACGCTTTCAAAATCCCTATTTTTCATCTCTAAAAAAGCCTATAATTCTCTCGGACCATCCGCAATCTCCGCTTCATAGAAGCTGCAGGGATAACCGATTTTCAGCTCATAGGCTTTTAAACTTTCCGCCTTGAACTCTTCTTTTTTATCCCGCTGCACCCAAGACACGGTACACCCTCC
>CAUSIX010000217.1:0-3682 GCA_963531555.1 uncultured Oribacterium sp. | reverse complement strand
AATGAAAAACTTACTCTATTTTAGGTAAAGCATGGTAAAATAAACCGATTATTTTTGAAGCGTATAGCAGTAGCTTTTGGGAAGCAGCGGATTTTTGCCATTTATAATTAAAATTCACATATTTTTTACTATAGATTATTTAATAAGAATTCGGAAATTGCCATAAGAATTTATTGAATAGGAGTGAGAGACTTGCTGAAAATCTTTATTTTAGAGGATGAAAGAATACAACAATCCCGTATTGAAAAGGTGATTAAGGAGCTGATTAGTAGGAAGAGCTTGTCTTGTAAGGCACCGGAAATCTTTGGAAATGCCGGGCAGCTTCTTAATGCGATTACGGAAAGAGGCTCTCATCAGCTTTTCTTTTTGGATATTGAGATTAGAGGAGAAGAAAAAAAGGGGCTGGATATTGCGAAAGAAATTCGAAGCCGGGATCCCAATGCCACTATTGTATTTGTGACAACCCATTCAGAATTTATGCCGATTACCTTTCGCTATAAGGTTTCGGCACTGGACTTTATTGACAAAGCTTTGGATGAAGAACATTTTTCCGAGCGTGTGGAGTCGGCTATTGAGTACACGTTGGAAAAACTTGGCGCTACTGTATCAGAGGATTCTTTCAGTCTTGAAACGGCTATGGCCAGAGTGCAGGTTCCTTTTCATAAAATTTTGTATTTTGAATCTTCGCCTACCGTCCATAAGGTGATTTTACATACCAAGGAGGAAAGAATCGAGTTCTATGCAGGGCTTTCCGACCTGGAAAAGGCGGATTCCAGACTGTACCAATGCCACCGCTCCTTTGTGGTCAATCCGGAGAACATTGTGAAGATTGATAAAGAGGAGAAAATGGCGGTATTCGAGAATCAGGAGAGCTGTCTGATTTCCCGTATGAAGTATAGAGGACTTTTGGAACGGATGAAGCAGATGAAGCAGTAAAATATTTTCAGAGAGGAGAATGTATGGAATCTATGATGAATCTGACAATTGAATATGTGAAAATCGTCAACGTGATGTTGTTCTATCGTCAGATTAGCGATGAAAATATGCCTCTCTGGTCTTTTCTCCTTGTTCCGGTTCTTTTTGAGCTGCTGTTTTTCTTTTTTCCACCGCTTGCTTTCTTCGGGTATTTTGTGAGCTTCGTGCTGTACAGCTTCTATCGAAATCGGGAGAAAGACGGAGGACTGAAGCTTTTTTACGGTCTTTATCCTATTGTTTTAGAAAGCCTGTTGGGAAGGATGCTGGCCTTCTATGTCTTTCCGTTTTTTGGCATTTCCGTTTACAATGAGGCGAGTATCGGCGGATATGATCTTCTGATTGAACTTCTGGTTTTCCCCCTCTATCTTGTCCTCATAAAATCCCTGAGAATCAATTTTCAGGAGCTAAAGGCAGGCTTTGCGCGTGGCTTTTTTCGCCGCTTTTTACTGCCGATCAATCTCTCGATGATGGTCTACACTGTTTTGGTTACGGCCTTTTTGATGCTGCGTGAAAGCTTTTCTTGGGCGGACAGCCTTCGGGGACAGCTGAATAATCTCTATATCATTATCTTTTTCGTGGTGCTTTTATATATCAATGCCGTTTCCAAGGAAAGACTGGAAGCGGAAGTTCTGGAGCAAAAGGATAGTGAGCTAAAGGCGCTTTCCGAATACAGTCATCATGTGGAGGAGTTATACGGAGAGATTCGCAGTTTTCGCCATGACTATATGAATATCTTAACCAGCCTGAAGCTGGGAATCGAGCGGAAAGACTTTGACAGCATTGAAAACATTTACAATACGGTTCTAAAAGATAGCGGAAAGCCCTTTTATAGCAGTAAATTTGACCTTGCAAAATTAAGCCGGATTGAAAATGATGCGGTAAAAAGTGTCCTATCCGCGAAGCTTCTGGAGGCTCAGAGTAAGGGGATAGAGACTTCTGTGGAGATAGAAGAAGAGATTTATGATTTTCAAATCGAGCTGCTGGATTTCATCAAGATTCTTTCCATTCTCTGTGACAATGCCATAGAGGGATGTCTTACTGCCGAAGATCCAAAAATCGCCATCGCCTTGATTCGTGAAGAGAGAACGCTCATTTTGGTGGTGGAAAACAGCACAAAGGCGGAAAAACTGGAGCTCGCTCCTATTTTTGAGAAGGGGTATTCCTCCAAGGGAGAAGGCAGAGGACTTGGTCTTTATAACGTGCATACGATTCTGGAAAAATACCCGAAATCCCTCATCAGCACCCGCAGCGCCAATCATCTTTTTTCTCAAACCATTCAGTTTTGCAAATAGACCTTAGGGAGCTTTCCTAAGGTCTATTTTTTTCAGAAAATTACCATTCGCGACAAAAGAATTACCGTTCGCGACAAGCTTATTTTCTCTTCCGGCATACGTTCTATAATGAGCCTCGTAAACAAAAAAGAAAGGGAGGTTCACTGAGATGTTTAGAGTAGATGAAATCAAGAAGTCCTTTAAAAATAAAGAGGTATTAAAAGGCGTTTCCTTCTCCATAGAAGAAGGAGAAAAGGTCGCTTTGCTGGGTAATAACGGAGCGGGAAAGAGTACGCTGATGAAAATCATTGCCGGTCAGCTGGAGGCAAATTCCGGTACAGTGAATACGGCACTGGATTATCAGACAGAAATCGGTATGATGCCGCAGGGCGATATTTTAATCGATGATTTGACGGTTTCGGATTTAGTACAGCTAAAAAGTTCGATGAATCGAATTGCAATAGATGTGGATACAGCCTTGGAAAAAGTTTCCTTGCAGGATTTTAAAAAGCAATATGTGGGCGGTCTTTCCGGAGGACAAAAGAGAAGACTTTCCTTACTGCTCAGCATTTTAAATTCTCCGAAGCTGATTTTTCTGGATGAGCCAACAACCGGAATGGATCTGGAATCCGTAGACCGGTTTTGGAAGCTTCTAGAGAAGGAAAAATATACTTCCGTGATTGTTACCCATGATTTTAACCAGATTGATCATTTCTTTACAAAAGTGATGATTTTAAAAAATGGACGAATTGCTGCAACGGAATCCGTAGAAGAGATTCATCGGCAGGGGAAAACGATTGAAGAGTTTTATAGAGAAAAGGTTGAAAAGGAGGCCTAAAAATGATTAGTATGATTCAATTAAAGCAGGTGTTACGAAACAGAAGATTTGTCTTGTTTACGATCTTTCTTCCGCTGGCATGGTATATGTTCTTATACAATATTCAGGCGGATATGTTACCGAATATTATGCTGGGGATTGCCGTGTTTATCGGCATTATCGGAAACAGTTTGGCAACCTTTAGCAAAAGAATCTCCTCCGATATCGGTTTTTATTCTTTTGAATCCCGATTTTCCAACTACGGAATAAAAAACTATCTTTTGGACCAGACCTTCGTGCAAATCGTGTTAAATACCTTGATTTTTGTTGTGGTTTTAGGCGTTGCGACGGTATTTGCCAAATTCCCGATTAACGGAAAGCTGGGCATTCAGTTTTTCTTATTGACCGTCATGGGTATTTACTTCAGTATTATCGGCTTTGTACTTGGTGTGAGATTGGATGCCAAACTCATCGATACGGTGGGATTTCCGGTCATTATTCTGGCAGCTTTGACCATTATGCCCTTCGCAAGCTTTGGAGCGGAAAGCGGATTTATTTCCCTTGTTGCCAAAGTACAAAGGATTTTCCCGGGCTATTATTACACGAATATGATGAATGC
>CAUSIX010000216.1:0-3697 GCA_963531555.1 uncultured Oribacterium sp. | reverse complement strand
TGGGTTATCAGCGGAAGTCTTGCTTTAGATAAACTGATTTTAGTGCTTTGTATGTCTTTCGCAGTCGGGCCGTCTTTTATGAAGGCGATGCATTATGCAGGAAATTTCCCGCAGCTAAATTATAAAATTACGGAGCTGGAACATCTTATGGATAAACCGGCGCTTCAAGAGGGGAGTGCAAAGTTTAGCGGGGAGAATAGAGATGTTCAGTTTGAAAATGTCAGATTCGCTTATGGAGAGAAAGAGGTTCTGCATGGTGTAAGTCTGGAACTTACGCAGGGAACAACAACCGCTCTTGTGGGAGAATCGGGAAGCGGAAAATCCACACTGGCTAAGCTTTTAGTGCATTATTATGACTTAAAAGACGGGAAAATCCGGATCGGCGGACAGGATATCACAGACCTGTCTCTGGAAGCACTGAATAATGAGGTCTCCTATGTTTCGCAGGAGCAATTTTTATTTAATACAACGCTTTATGAAAATATTCTTATCGGAAAGCCCGAGGCAAAAAGAGAAGAGGTACTGAAAGCGGCAAGTAGAGCGCAGTGTGATGAATTGCTGAAGAGACTTCCGGAGGGAATAGAGACCATGGCGGGAGACGGCGGAAAGCAACTGTCAGGTGGGGAGCGCCAGAGAATTTCCTTGGCACGTGCGATTTTGAAGGATGCGCCGATTGTGGTTTTGGACGAAGCGACCGCCTTTATGGATCCTGAAAATGAAGAAAAATTAAATGCTGCTCTTGATGAAATCACAAAGAATAAAACGGTGCTTGTGATTGCGCACAGACTTTCCACGGTGAAAAATGCGGATAAGATTTGCGTGATAAAAGAAGGAAAGTGTATCGCAGCCGATAAGCATGAGAAGCTCCTGGAAGAATGTCCGGAGTATAAGAAATTCTGGGATGCCTCTGTAAGTGCAAGCACATGGAAGATTAAGGGAGGAGAAAAAGCATGCTAAAGATACTGCATAGAATCGTTTGTATGACAGGAAAATACAGTTCCCGAATCAGAGCTTCGTATATTACTTCTTTCATCAAGGGGATTATGATGAAGGCACCGTTAATCTTCAGTTTTATTGCGATCAGTCTGTTTATGAAGGGGCAAATGCAGGAAAAGATATGTCTTTATCTTGGAAGCGGTCTTATTCTTTGCATAGCAGTGGAAGCGGTTTTTGAGCACATCACGAATGTTCTTCAATCTGCAACAGGATATGAAGTGTTTGCGGATATGCGAATGAGACTGGGAGATCATCTTCGGAAACTTCCGATGGGATACTTTACAGAAGGAAATATGGGAAAAATAAGCACAGTTCTATGTACAGACATGGTGTTTATTGAAGAGTGCTGTATGACTGTTTTATCGGAGCTGGTAACTTTTATGATTTCCCAAGGTCTTATGACGCTCATGATGTTTGTCATGGATATACGATTAGGGATTGCTTCACTCGCAGTCGTTCTCGCCTTTGTTATCGTTGGAAATTGTATGATGAAAACGACCCTTGCGCATTCCAAGACGAAGCAGGAGGGAAGTGAATCGCTTACGGAAGAGGTTTTGGATTTTGCCGAAGGAATAGGGATTATCAAGTCCTTTAATATGCTTGGAGAAAAATCTAAAAGTCTTTCCGCCGAGTTTGATAAAAGCTGTAAAGAAAGTATTGATTTTGAGAAAAGTTATGGGCCCTGGGCGAGAGCCTTATACCTTACCTACGGAATCGGTACCTCCTTCATGCTTGCTGTAGCAGGCCTCTTGTATGCGAAGGGAGAAATGGCACCGGACTATATGGTGGGAATGGTGTTGTTCTTATTTGATATCTTTATTTCCATAGAGAGCTATTATGGTCAAATTACCAGACTTACGGTAACAGCTGCCTCTTTAGACAGAATAGAAGAGGTCTTTGAAGCGGAAGAACTGAAAGACGTCGGTGATCAGGAGTTTTCTGAAAGTACAAAGGAGACAGAAAAGGATTCGCTTGTGGAGTACAGCGATGTAAGTTTTGGCTATACAGGAAAGAATGTGCTGAATCATATCTCCTTTAGCATGAAAAAGGGGGAAATGACGGCTCTTGTAGGACCGTCAGGCAGTGGAAAATCTACTATTGCCTCTCTTCTTGCCAGATTTTGGGACATCCGGGAGGGGACGATTAAGCTTAACGGCAAAGACATCAAAAATATTTCCTTGGGAAGTTTGATGGATCAAATCAGCATGGTGTTCCAGAGGGTTTATCTTTTTAAGGACACAATCTATAACAATATCGCCATGGGTCGACCCGATGCTACAAGGGAAGAAGTAGTGGAGGCGGCAAAGAAGGCAAGATGCTATGATCTTATCCGCTCGCTTCCGGAAGGCTTTGATACGGTAATTGGGGAAGGGGGAGCATCCCTTTCTGGTGGTGAAAAGCAAAGAATTTCCATTGCAAGATGTATCCTGAAGGATTCGCCCATCGTTATTTTAGATGAAGCAACAGCAAGTGTGGATGCGGATAATGAACGGGCTATCCAGGAGGCGATTTCGGAACTCTGCAAGAATAAGACCCTTCTAGTCATTGCCCATAGATTAAAGACCATAAAGGACGCGGATCAGATTCTTGTTGTATCGGAAGGAAAGATTATAGAGCGCGGAAATCACGATAAACTCATGAAAGAAGACGGTATTTACGCACGGATGGTCTTCGTACAGGCGTCTTGAAAAAGAAAATGAGAAGAAGATGACGCCGAGTGCGTCCTATCCTGCTCAGAATAATCATAGCCCGTCGTTTGCCGGAGTCATGGTAATAGCCTCTGTGCGAGAATGCACAGAGGCTATTATATAGTTCGTGGCTGGATGTAGGCTACAGGTCGTGCCTAGTTTTCCGTTTGTTAGCTTCTTTATATACCTGCTCGTCTGCGCGTGCGGAAATAACGATGATTTTCATCACAGTATCTGTGTATTCGACTTTATAGACGACTCGGATGCCGATATCCCGGAATGTAATCTTCAGCAGGTTTGTGAGATTGGTTCCACTCTTATTTCCGAGAGGTTTCCCATAACCGCCCTGCTGAGCGGGGAGCGGGTTCTCACTTACCTTATCAATTCCCTTGAGGACGATAATCTGAGCACTTCTATCCAGCTTTTTCAGATCCTTTTTAGCCTCTTCCAAATATTCAATCTGCCACCTCATTCCATCACCACATCCCCGGCAGCAGCAAGATCCGCCTCGCTGATACCAAGCTCAGACATCACATCTTCACGGGAATACGTGGAAGAAGAATCTTCTTTAAGGCGTCTTGTTGCCTCAAGGAGCAAAGTATAGTCTTCTTCAATCTCGCTGAGACGTTGAAATTCAGAAGGAGACAGGATAATAGCCGCCGGCTGGTTGTTTTTTAATACGATGAGCTGGTTTTCGGTATGAAGACGATCAAAAATTCTGGAAGCCTGACCGCGGTTAAACTGTGTAATAGGAACAAGACTGTCGAGAATATCTGCTGTATATGCCATAGGAATTACCTCCGTTTTGCTCTATTATAGGCATGATATAGACGAGAATCAAGTAAAACATTATTAAATAACGATAAAAAGTAATTACAATAAATCGATATCGTATGTATTGTCGGAAGGGAGGCGCTTGCTTTTTCTTCCAATCATTATCCGGATATCAGACATGGAATTCAGTTTTCAAAAACAATATTGAATAGGAAGAATTTGGGCTGTAAAAAATCAAA
>CAUSIX010000215.1:0-3712 GCA_963531555.1 uncultured Oribacterium sp. | reverse complement strand
GCATTGGTCTTCAGTTTTCCGTCCTCCTTCACTTGCGCCGATCCCGTCTTTCCGCAAACCTGATACGCCTTGGTTTTTAAGGCGGAAGCCGTTCCCTCCGTAACCACCGAACGCATAAATTGCTTTAAGGCATCGCTCTCGGAAGAAGACAGAAGCGGTATTTCTTCCCCCTTCGGAAAATGATGCACCACCGTTCCTTCTTTTGATTTCACTTCGGAAAGAATGGTCGGATAAATGAGTGTCCCGTGGTTTGCTATGGCTGAAACCATGCAAAGGTTTTGCAGGGGGCTGCAGAGAGTCTCCCCTTGCCCGATACCGCTTTGCATCTTAAGCCAGGTCGGAGAATCCGCTGTTAAACTAAACCGTCCGGCTTTGGAAGGAAGACCAATGGACAAATCCTTGTTGTAATAAAAATCTTCCGCTAAGCTTTTAAGGCGATTTACATCTATTTCCGATCCGATGAAAGCAAAGGCCGAGTTACAGGACTGTGCAATAGCCGACTCGAGATTCACCGTCCCGTGCACCTCGTTGTTATAGCAGTGCACTACATTCACGGGATTGGACGGATCCGCATATTCTCCCTTACATTGAAAGCTGAAATCCTGCCAGTCAGTCGGATGCTCCCGAATATATTCCAGTGCCATAAGGAGCTTGAAAGTTGATCCCGGCGGATAAAGTCCCTGTGTTGCACGATTGATAAGATTCCCGTCCGTATTATCTTCGGAAATTAAACTGTCCCAGTTGCTTTCCAAGGCATTCGGATCAAAGGATGGAGCGGATGCCATGGCAAGGATTCTTCCGCTGGAGGGTTCCATGCAAACTATACTGCCCTTCCGTCCGTCCAATAAAGAATAGGCAAGCTTTTGTAAATCCGAATTTAAGGTTGTAACCAAGCTGTCTCCCGGATTCTTTCTGTTTTCGATTTCATTCATAAACTTCTGCAGGGGATTGATGCCGGAATTCGTGAGGTAATAATTTCCAAGAGATTCTATGCCGGTCTTTCCTTTTACGCTGTAGCCCACCGGATGGGCAAAGGCGGCTCCCCCCGGGTATTCTCTACTTTCCGTTCCGTCTTCTTTCGTCACGGTTTTTGCAATGACCATGCCGTCAGCCGTTTGTATTTCCCCCCTTACCGTCTTTTGAGAGAGATAATCAATTCTTGCATTATAAGGGCTTGCCATCTTATCTTCTGCCTGAAACAGGATGAAATGACAAAAATAGACAATCATAGCAAAGAATATGAGGGCAAAGAGATAGACAATTCCGAGCATTTCCCGATTTTGCTTTCTTCTTATCATAGCAAGTTTCGTCTCGGAAAGAGCTTCTTCCCGTCTTCTCTTCGCTTGTTGTCTTCCTTCGGTCTGTTTCTCTCTTTGCTTATTGATCATGTTCTCCGGATTCTTCTCTTTCCCTTTTCGGCTTCTTTTCTCTTCGCTATCTTCTCTACGCATCTTCTCCCTCCGACTCCATTTCCACTTCATCTGCGCTTTCCGCGTCTTCCTCCATTTCTACCTCATCTTCCTGTCCCTGGATGATAAAGAGGGACTGAAAAAGGGCGAATACGATAAAACTGGAAATCAAACTGGATCCGCCGTAGCTCATAAAGGGGAGGGTTACGCCGGTGGAAGGTACAAACTTAATTGCCCCTCCAATTGTCAGAATCACCTGAATCACATAGATGACACTTAAACCAAGAGCCACGAGTTTATAAAAGGAACTTTCCATATCTCTTCCCATCATCATCATTTGCATAAAGCAGGAAAGGCAGATGAGAATCAGGCAAATGGCAACAATCCCTCCCATTTCTTCGGAAAGAGCGGAAAAAATAAAGTCATTTTCCACAATAGGAATCTTATTGGGAAGTCCCTGAAAAAGGCCAAGTCCCAAAAATCCGCCGGTACCTATCGCAAAGAGAGATTGAGTAATCTGATAGCCCTTCCCTGCCATATCTCTCCAAGGGTCAATAAAGGCATAAACTCGGGTTCGTACATGAGAAAATAAGCCGTATGACAGCACTCCGGCCAAAGCGGAAACCAGTCCGCCTGCCAAGAGGTAGAGAAGCTGATTTCTCGCAACATAGAGCATAAAAACATAGGAAATAAAAAGGAGCAATGCGGAACCCAGGTCTTTACAAAGCACCAAAATGATGCCGTGTACTGCCGCGACACAAGCAGAATGGATGACGCCTTCTTACCCAAGCTCTTCCGAGAGGATTCCCGCTATGGAAAAAACAAAGGAAAGCTTCACAAACTCCGATGCCTGAAAACGAAAACCGAAAAGGCTCACACTCATCTTGGCACCAAAGTTCACTGTTCCCAGTACAAGCACAAGAAGTAAAGACAGAATCCCGATTCCTGCGAAAATATAGCGAAACTTCTGAAAATCCCAGATCTTATCCACAATATAGGGAATCACTAAAACAAGGAGACTTGCCGCCATGGCAACTGCAAACTGCTTAATTGCCTTAGCTTCCTGCAGTCTTGCAAGAAGAATCCAGCCAAGAGCGAGAAAAAGGCACTGATTATTCAGTAATACCTCGTTATAGAAGGGATAGAGCTTCTTCCAAATAAGAGGATAAAGCAAAAAATAAAGAAGCTGCGGCAGATAAAAATAGATATAAAACAGATTTCCCGTCTGAAAATACAGCACCGCATAGGAAATAAAGTGAAGAAGAAGCAATATCTTATATAAAAGACCGGAGAGCTTCTTTTTTCCCTCTCTGTAATCTATCGATAAATTTCGAAACAGCCCGTAGCTGTATAAAAGCATTAAAAGAATGCTGACAATCTTGGCAAAACTGCTGAAGAGATTTCCCATACTTATCCCCCCCTTACTAAAACGCATACTCATGAAAGTTGCAATTCGGAAGCTTTATTTCCAAACTGTTTCTTTCCTGAATTTCTCTACCTCTACTCAATTCCTTTATGAAAATGCCCTCTGGTAAAGCTCTTCGTTATCTTTCCATGAAGGACCTCTTCCACTTCTTTTTTACTCTCCACCGTAAACTCCAGGCGAAGGCTGTCGGGCTTAAGGGCTGCCACTTCTTTTTCCAAACCGAATAAAGAAAAAACATCGGCATTGAAGATTTGATTATAGCAGAATTTACAATACAACCGTACAGATAATTCTTTATTTTGTCTGTCTTTTAATCCTAAAATATGGTTCTTTTTCGTGCATCCGTTTCTTGTTTTTTCCACACAGTTGGCACTCACCATCATGGGAAGATGCCCGTAAAAGAGAAGCCCGGCTTTGTTTGCCCAAGAGGAAAAGTCTTTATCCTCCCGGAAATTCAGCTCTATCGGGAAAGTCACGGTCTCTGCATGAAAATCCTTCCAAACCTCTAAAGCTGAGACATTGTAGCTGTAAAGCGTATAATCAAAAACGGAGTGAAAGTTTCTTTTTTCCACTCTCTGTAAGACCGAAACCTGATCCAGGCTGCGAAATAAAAAGGCGGAAAAAAGAGAAGTTTTTTCATTTTCCGTAAGCCAAGAAAGACAGGTCTTTCCCGGGTCTTCCCGTCTTTCAATTCTTCGAAATCGAAGTGCGGCTTCTATCCCTCTTTCTTTTATTTTCTTGGCAAAGATCCGGATTTCCTCCTCCGAAAAAGAAGCTTCATCCAAATAAATACGCTGAATATTCTTCACCTTGAGACATGCTTCCAGCTGCTCTTCTCTTTCAACGGATACCGTTACACTTCCGATTTCTCGGATTT
>CAUSIX010000214.1:0-3726 GCA_963531555.1 uncultured Oribacterium sp. | reverse complement strand
TTCTATTTTGAAAAGACTGTGCCCCGGCTCGATTTCTAAAAGCTCTATCCGGTCAAATCCGGAGAGGTCCTGCATGTGCGCACGAATCCCTTCCATTATTTTCTCATTCATCAATTTAGACATCATTTTCCCGTTTCCTTTGCCCTTCCCTTTTCCCCTTATAAATGCTATATTGTCGGAGGATAATATAGCGTATTTTTATGAGGAAATATAGAGGTAAAACATGATTGCTGCAAGTAATGTAACCTACAGAGTGGGGAAAAAGGCCCTCTTTGAGGATGTAAACATCAAATTCACGGAAGGAAACTGCTACGGGGTAATCGGTGCGAACGGTGCCGGAAAGTCTCCCCTCTTAAAGATTCTTTCCGGAGCTCTGGAGCCCACCTCCGGCGAGATTATCCTGACTCCCGGACAGCGCTTGTCCGTTCTCGAGCAGGACCAGTTTAAATATGACAATTACTCTGTTTTGGACACGGTAATCATGGGCAATAAGCGCCTCTATGAAGTGATGAAGGAGAAGGATGCCCTCTATGCAAAGCCGGATTTTTCCGATGAAGACGGCATTCGTGCGGCGGAGCTGGAAGGCGAGTTTGCGCAGATGGACGGGTGGAATGCGGAAGCGGATGCGGAGACCATGCTAAACGGTCTGGGAATTGAAACGGAGCTGCACCACAAGATGATGAACGAGCTGAAGGGCTCCGAGAAGGTAAAGGTACTTTTGGCTAAGGCTCTTTTCGGAAATCCGGATATCCTTCTTCTCGACGAGCCGACAAACCACTTGGATCTGGTTTCCATTGAGTGGCTTGAGGACTTCCTCATTAACTTTGAAAATACGGTCATTGTAGTCAGCCATGACCGTTATTTCCTGAATAAGGTTTGCACCAATATTGCGGATATTGACTACGGAAAAATCACTCTCTTTGCCGGAAACTACGACTTCTGGTTTGAGTCTTCTCAGCTTATTGTTCGTCAGCAGAAGGAAGCCAACAGAAAGAAAGAGGAGAAGATTAAGGAGTTACAGGAATTTATCCAGCGTTTCTCCGCGAATGCCTCGAAGTCAAAGCAGGCGACTTCCAGAAAGCGTGCGCTCGAGAAGATTGAGCTCGATGACATTAAGCCGTCTTCCAGACAGTACCCCTATATCCAGTTCAAGCCAAACCGTGAAATCGGAAATGACGTTTTGGAGGTAAACAACCTGACCAAGACCATTAACGGCGTAAAGGTTTTGGACAATATCAGCTTTATCTTAAATCGCACCGATAAGGTGGCTCTTGTAGGCCCGAACGAGCTTGCAAAGACAGTACTCATGCAGATTATTGCAGGGGAAATGGAGCCGGATTCCGGAGACTACAAGTGGGGCTTAACCACCAGCCAGTCCTATTTTCCAAAGGACAATAGTAAGGAATTCAATTCCGAAGACACCATTGTAGAGTGGCTTACCCAGTACTCCCCGGACAAGGATACCCAGTTTGTCCGCGGTTATCTAGGCAGAATGCTTTTTAAGGGAGATGACGGCGTGAAGAAAGTCAACGTCCTTTCCGGAGGAGAGAAGGTTCGTTGTATGCTCTCGAAAATGATGATTTCAGGTTCCAATGTCATCATCTTGGACGAGCCTACCGACCACTTGGATATGGAAGCGATTTCCGCTTTGAATGACGGCTTAAAGAACTTCCCCGGAGTCATCATCTTTGCCTCCCGTGATCATCAGGTTGTGGAAACCACCGCAAACCGTATCATGGAAATCATTGATGGAAAGCTCATTGACAAGCTTACGACCTATGATGAGTATCTGGCATCCGATGAGGATATCAAGAAGAGATTTACCTATACCGTATCGGAAGATGATGCAGGAGATAACTAGGGGAAAAGCAGTTTAGTTAGGGAATGAGTAAAGGTGATTTGATGAAAGAATCGGTAGAAAACAAACTGAATAACATTCATGAACTGGAATTTACCCTATTTTGTATTGAAAGCTTAGCAGAAGCTTTGCATAAGGATGGAGCAAGAGTTTATCAGGAGATTAGTAGTGGAAAGAACTTTTTGCAGAATTACATCATACCGGAATATGAGGTACTTCATACGCAAGGAAAAGAATATATCCTTCGGGAGCTTTTGTCTGTGATGAAAGAATGGGGGGTAAAGCTATGATTCTCTATCATGGTTCCCATTTGGCTATTCCTAAGCCGGATATTCTGCATTCCAGACCCTATGTGGATTTTGGCAGGGGATTTTATGCGACTCCGTTGAAAGAGCAAGCAGAACAATGGTGTAAGCGTTATAAACGACAGGGGAAAGAAGCTGTATTGTCCATATATTCTATGGATGAAAGAAAAATGGCCGAAAGAAATCTTTTGTCTTTCGATACCTATTCTTTGGATTGGCTGGATTTTGTAGTGAAGTGCAGGAGTGGACAGGATAAAAGTGACTACGATATTGTGATTGGCGGAATTGCAAATGACAAGGTGTTTAATACGGTAGAGCTTTATTTTGACCATTTGATTGATGAAGAAGAGGCAATTAAAAGGCTTTGTTATGAAAAGCCTAACATCCAGTATTGCTTTCGTACAGAAGAGGCTCTTTCTGTATTGCATTATGAAGGGAGTGAAATCCTATGAATGCTCATCCCGTTCTTTTACAAAAAAAATACGCCCGCATTATAGCAGGCTTTGCGGAGAAAGAAAAAATGTCTTTAGAAAATGCCTTGGATTTTTTTTATAAATCTGAGCTGTATCAACTTATAAGCCAAGGCATTTCCGATATGCATTGCAGAAGTGACTTATATCTGATTGATGAGTTGGAAGAAGAATATAAAACTAGTAAAGGGAGCGGACAAGCGGATAAAGCTTAAGAGACAGGGTGAGAGCAAAAAAATAAAAAGAGACTTTAAGTAAGTCTCATCAAAAAATACCGATAAACCGAAATCAATCGGATTTATCGGTATTTTTTAGGTTAAACGATCAGCTCTATTGCCTATCCACATCTAAGCTAATGACGGTAAGATGGCCGAAATCACTTTCCGGATTTTCCTGTGCAACAATAGTGTAGAAATACTTTCTTATAGGCTCATCATCTTCTATTGGGACAAAGGCAAAACGACCTTTTACAGTGTAGATACCTTGATTTACGGAAACGCTGTCTGCTATATAGTAAGAATCTTCAGAACCGAAATCTCCTACGCCGAAGATTCCGGTATTGGAATCCACCAGATCATAGAGACTGCCTTTTCCGCCTTTTATAACATAATCCCAAGTTGCACCGATGTCTTCTATGCCGAATAAGTCATTTGCTACTTTTTTAAAATCATTCTTTTTTAAAGCAATGGCCATGGTGCCCGGGTTTCTGTTTACTTGCTTAAGATACTTTGCACTAAAGTTGGGAAAATAATCCGAAACATAGTAAGGACTGGAAAGTACAGTGACAACATGCACAAAAGAGGTAACATCCATTGGATTTTTTTTAATGTTAAAGGAGAACTGCTTGGGTTCGGGTTCCTCAGAGGACTCTTCTACTGCATAGTAAAGCATATTGGCCATGTGAGGGAGTACATTCGCGTTAACGTTACCTGTGTTTACAATTTTTGTTGCCGGAAGATTCACTCTGTCTATCAGCCATTCTCCGCTGGGGCTTAACTGATAGCCATCCGGGCTCTTCCGATTAAGCAGGCAGTAGCCGTTTTCATCAAAGTAATAGCAGTAGGCAATGTGAGGATCCTTTCCGGGAATCCAC
>CAUSIX010000213.1:0-3736 GCA_963531555.1 uncultured Oribacterium sp. | reverse complement strand
TGTTAAATTCTTCCGTCTCACAGCCGGCCTTTTCAATAATATAGATAATGATACTTTCGAAGATATTTTTCGCACACAGGCCTTCCATATGGGCCAGCTTAAGCAGGTCGTCTATCTCATCCGTTCCCATACTTAAAAAAATTCCCAAAGAAATAATTTTATTTCTGGTCGGATACCATTTTCTTTGGTTTATGGCGGAAACTGTTTGCCTCAAAGAAGAAGACCAGCCCTGGGCATCGGCAAGACCGAAAATCGTAGAGGTTCCCGAAACATTCTCATCCAGATTGGCAATGATTTCCGCTTTAATCTGTGCAAATAAACGATGATATGCCGTGGAAAAGATTTCCGTGTTTTCCGTAACAAATCTCTCCAGTTCATCTTCATCCTGAATATCCGAAAGCTTTGCATCAAAAACAACTGTGCTCAAGTCTTCGCTCTCCCCGGCATCCGTTCTGAAAATATTATCCTTAATCTTATTTAAAATATAATGATAGTTCTTGACCGCGTCTTCACCTGAGTACTTGTTTAATATAAAAATACAGATGCAGTCCTCCAAGCTTTTTGCATAAAGAGCCGGATATCTTCCATATCTTTGCAAAAAATGGTCCATTTTTGTTCGGTCATAGCCTGCAGCAAGTCCTATGAGAAGAAAAGTTTCTCTATTCTTCGGCAGTGCACCTTTACACCACTTATCCACCGAAACCCTGCTCACTCCGGAAAGCTCTGCAAATTTTGTTTTGCTGTATCCGCTTGTTTCGATAATTTCCCGAATTTTAGAGCCCCAATTTTCTTTTTGTTCCATCAGTAAAGGGACGATTTCCGCCTTAAAAACCTCGTCTTCCTCACAACACTGAATTCTCTCCTTTAAGTATTCCGTTTTTATATTCTCTTCTTTCATCACGTAATCCTTTCATAATCTCCTCCTTGTTCTTATTCTTAAGCGGTGTCATAGGTGAAGCCGAGACATCGTGTTTTTATCAACAGGCTCATTGTAAGATAAAAGGAGTACGATCCTTTTCAGATCAAGTTTACATTTCGTATAGCATAGACTTCCAGACTTTTTCTTCCTATCCATAAGAAAACAAAGCTTAGTAAAGAAAGAATACAAAAAAAGAAAAAAATCCCATAGAAAAAATACTTGCTTTCCCAAAGAGAATACAATCCATAGAAAAGAAGGGCATAGGTAAAAAAACTGATTCCATAGGCAAGTATGCTTGCATAGGCACTGTTTTTGGTGATTCCACTGCAGGCAATTCCCAAGGAACTTAAGAAAATACAGGATAAGAAGTATGACAAAAAATATAAAAGCAAGTAAAAATTCGGAATCCCACCGTAAATATATACCGTTGCAAGAAACGGCAGAGTAGAAAAAAGTAAAGTAATCAAGGTACTGAGTTCTGCATAAAGCTTTCCCAGAATGATACTTCTACTGTCTAACTCCGTTCCGAGAAGAAGCTCCAGCATATTCTGTTCTTCAATACTTAAACTGGACACGGTAATGGCCGGAGCCAAAAGGAGTAAAAAAAGAAAAAGTCCCGCTCCCACAAGATAATAGCTCTGTAAAAAGGCAGAGTAACGAATCTCTCCCGTCTGTACCCCGTTTAAAGAAATATAATATAGATTTCCGATAAGCAGAATCAGCAAAACAAGATTTGTGATAGAGATGAGAAGAGGTAAAAAAAGTCCTCTACTGGATAGCAAGGTATCCTTAAGCAAAATTGGATTATCGTTCATAGGAAATCAAACTCCTTTCTCCCTTACCTTCTTTCCCCAGAATATTTTCCATCTTCCCTGCCTCCCGGTAGAAAGAATAAAGCAGGATTCCCGCATCCACAATCTTTTTTAAGAGTTCCGCCTCTTCCAAACTGCTCCCCCTGAAATAGATGTGAATTTCGTTTTCTTTTAAGCTGATAGACTTGACCCTCCGGTCATCCTTCAATATTCCCATTATTTCCGTTCTTTTCCCATTAAACTGAATCACAATCGGATTTTGTTCACTCAACTCTCGGAATATCCCGGCCACCGTGCCTTTTCGAATTAACTTTCCCTGATGAAGTACGGCCAAATGCGTACATAGATCCGAAAAATCATCCAAGGAAGAGCCGGTTATGATAATACTGCGTCCTTCATCCATATAATCCAAAAGCATATTTTTCATTTCCGATACGGTTCGTGCATCCAGAGAAGACATCGAATCGTCCAAAACCAAAATCTTCGGTTCATGAAGCATAGCCCGTACCAAGGAGAGCTTTTGCAAAACTGCTCTGGGTAATATCTCCATGGGGCTGTTCGCCCAAGCAATGATTCCCGCATTTTCTAAAAGAAGATGTATCCGGGAGCGAATCTTTGTCTCCTCCATATGATAGCAGGCGGCAAAAAATTGCAGATACTCAAAAACCTGCATTTTCGGATAAGTACCGATAAGCTGCGGAACATAACCTAAACGTCTCTTTAGCCTCCTTACTCCGGTACCCGCTTCCATATCATCAATGCGAATGTCTCCGCTGTCAGGGGAAAGAAGTCCCATAACAAGCTTTGAGACCGTTGTTTTTCCGGAATCCGGCAAGGCCAGTAAACCGAAAATCTCCCCCTTTTGTACTTCCAGAGAAAAATCCTCCAGTACCAGATAATTGCCAAAGCTCTTTTTTACATTGCTAAAGCTGATCATCCCTTTTTCTCCTTCGCCGTAACCGTAATCATCGGAAGAAGCTGCCGAATTTCAGGAGAAGCCGTTGCTTCTCTGGAAACAAAGCGAAGCCTCAACTCATTCTTTTCATTCAAATAGGTTTTTAAACGATCTCCGCTTAAAACCCCTTCCTCTCTGCCTATACTGTCATATCCCCCTGTGCGATTGTTATAAATCGCCATGTTCCCCTGAAAATTCATGAGAAGATTGTTTCCTTCCACATCCATTCTCTCAAAAGCAATAGAGGATATATTTTCCTCCTCTCCTAAATCATAACGGATTTCAAGCGGAATCATGGGATTCATCGTATTGCTACTGCTGTCGTATTCTCCGCTCGCGATAATTGGATCTCGAGAAAGTGCACTGTATTCCCTCTTATCCCCTTCCGTTCTACTAAGCATAAGAGAGGAGGCAACAACACTGGTACCGTATTTTTCCAAATGCGTATCGGAAGAATGATTCAGCTCTTCCGTAAAGCCCGGACTGTCTTCTCTTATGATAGCAAAAAAACGTGCATCCGAAAAATACCCGTGTATCTCGTCTCCCAATATATAACGAACGAAGTTTTTGCTGTTTCCGCTGAATAAAAGATTGGCAAGATAATCAAAATCCCCGAGCGGAACCGGAATCGACTCCTGGAGGGAGAGGTTCAGGCTCTGTCCCTTTTCCAATTTTCCAAGCTTTATTACCCTTCCGTACAGTAAAATAAAGGCATCGGAAAGCGTATACTCCGTGTTATTTTTAATTTCACCGGAGATTTTTCCGCCAAAATACTGCACCTTTCCTTCAAGCTTTCCTATGCTGTTCGGCACTTTTTTGTTTAAGAGAAAATAATGGGAACTGAAGCTCTCCGCATTCTGTACGGAAATAATCGATTTTTCTCTCTCCTGCTCTATCAATGTTTTTTCAAGTCCCTTCTCCTTACGAAGTTCTCCAAGATCTCCGGTGAAATCCACACCCTTTAAAATAGGATTCACCGTATATTCCGCCTTAATTCCCAAACTAAAATTTCTGGATGCGGGAGAGCGAAGATTAATATAGTTTTCCTCA
>CAUSIX010000212.1:0-3753 GCA_963531555.1 uncultured Oribacterium sp. | reverse complement strand
TTGGTGACGGGAATAGAGAACTCTTTCGCAAAATGATAGCCGTCCCCGGTAGAACCGGTAGAGGGGTAAGAAAGACCGCCCGTAGCAAGAATAAGCTTCCTCGTAAAAACTTCCTTTCCTCCAATATTGCAAAGAAAGCCATCCTCTTTTCTTTTCACTGACTTCAAAGTTCGATTGCATTCCACCTTGACGCCAAACTTTTTCAAGGCTGATTTTAGGGCATCGGTTAAGGAATAGGCCTTATCGCTGACAGGGAAAATTCTGCCTCCCCTCTCTTCCTTTAAGGGACAGCCGTTTTTCTCCATAAAATCCATTAAATCCCGGTTGGAGAAGTCGCGAAAAGCCGGGTAAATAAAGCGCGGATTTCTGAGAAAATGAGAAAAAAACTGTTCTTCCTCACAACTGTTGGTCAGATTTCCTCTTCCTTTTCCGGTGATAAAAAGCTTTTTTCCGAGCTTTTCATTTTTCTCAATTAAAAGAACCTCGGCGTTCTTCTTATGCTGCCTTGCGGAAATAGCCGCCATCATTCCTGCAGGCCCTCCGCCCACTACGATAATATCCACTTTTCTCCCTTTGCAGTCCTTCCTTTTTTATAATTCTCCCCTGACTCCCTTTTCGTTTTTTAATCGCGTTCCCGACGCACTTTACACTTTTTCCGCGCCCCCAGCTCTTTCCGCTGGTATCTTGCCGCTTATCTCTTCCCGATATTTTAGTTTAACTTTATATCATTCCATATCACCATCTATTTTTTAGGCGGCAGGGCGGAAAGCACGAACATATTATAAATAGCCCGAATCGCCGCTTCGAAATTTTCGTTCTTTACGCCGATAATGATATTATACTCGGAAGAGCCCTGGTCAATCATCTTAATATTGATATATTCATGAGCGAGAGCCGAGAAAATTCTTCCGGCAACACCGCGGGACGACTTCATTCCTCTTCCCACAACCGCAATCAGAGCAAGATCCGATTCCAACTCGATGAGATCCGGATTCACCGCTCTCTGAATCCCTTGCAATACCTTTTGCTCGTGAGACTCCAGCTCCTCCTGATGAATAAAGAGTGTCAAGGTATCAATTCCGGAAGGCGTATGTTCTACGGAAATGCCGTTTTCCTCAATCACGGAAAGAACCTTCCGGATAAAACCGATTTCCGCATTCATCATTGCTTTTTCAATATTGATAGAACAGAAATTCTTCTTTCCGGCAATTCCCGTAATGATGAAGCGAGGCTTTTTTAAGGTATTCGCCACAATCATCGTGCCATGGTCTTCCGGTGCATTGGTATTCTTAATCTGGATGGGTATTCCCTCTTTTCTTACCGGGAAAATAGCATCTTCATGCAAAACTCCCGCCCCCATATAGCTTAGCTCTCGAAGCTCTCGATAGGTAATGTAATCAATTACCTCCGGTTTCTCCACAATATGCGGATCGGAGACCAAGAATCCCGAAACATCGGTCCAGTTTTCATATAAATCCGCATAAACCGCCGCGGCAATGAGAGAGCCGGTCACATCGGAACCGCCTCTACTGAAGGTTACCACTTTTCCGTTTTCATTTACCCCATAGAAACCGGGAATAACAGCATACTCCACGGAAGAAAGGACAGACTTTGCCACCTCCTCCGTCTTTTTAAAGTCACAGGAATCTCCGGAAAAGAAAATCAGCTGTTCCGCATCGATAAAAGGAAATCCAAGATATTCCGCCATAACACGGGCATTTAAATATTCTCCGCGAGAAGCGGCATAATCCAAGCTGTCACCTGCCATAAGTCTTCTCACAATTTCCGAAAAATCCTCTTCCAAAGAAATAGAAAGAGATAAGCCTTCTATGATTTCCTGATATCGTCTTTTAATCTTTTCTACAATTTCCTCGATTCCCTTCTTTTTCTGCACGGCTTCATATAGGGAAATAAATAAATCGGTAACTTTAGTATCCTTACCGTCTCTTTTTCCCGGTGCGGAAACCACAATATACTTCCTATCCCGGTCTGCCATCACAATATTTTTAACTTTTTCAAACTGTTCACTGCTCGCGCAGGAACTGCCTCCGAATTTTGCAATTTTAAGCATTTCTTTGTTTCCCTTCTACTTAAATAATTTTAAAGAGCTAAACCGCATTGGATACCGGATGCAGGTATTGAGCCGGATATCATACGTTTACGCACGCTACTCGTGATGAACAAGATGTCTCAGGCTTCGCCTTAGCCACTTGTTAAGAATAAAAAAAGAATGGGAAAATTGTATCATTTTCCCATTCATGAAACAAGACTCGATTTATTCGTTTCGAATTGCCGCAAGCGGACTCAGCTTCATGGCACGTACCGAGGGGAAGTAACCGGACAGCATTCCGACAAGCATGGCAAAAACAATGGCAAAACCGGCGAGCCAAAGGGGTATGGTAGAGATATTTCCGCCACCTCCTCCGGTATAGCTGTCCACCATTTCTCCTCCGCCTGCGGAAAGAAAATTAATGATGAAAGACACGCCGTAGCTTAATACTATTCCGACTATGCCGCCAAGGATTCCGATTAAAGCGGACTCCGTGAGAAACATATTGCGAATATCACCCATATCACAACCCAAGACCTTCATAACGCCAATTTCCTTGGTTCGTTCGAAAATGGACATCATCATCGTGTTCATGATACCGATTGCCGCAACAAGCAGAGAAACCGCACCGATTCCGCCCAAAACGAGCTGTGTCGTCTTGATTTGTTCCTGCGCCTGCTTTAGCCACTCCACCTGAGAGTAACAGGAATAGCCCATATCCGTGATTTGTTTTTGCACAGCGGCAACATTATTCATATCGTCCACAAAGACATAGGCCTGGTCATAAGAATAATACCGAAGAGGCTTCCCGTTCTTTCCGGTTTTCGGATCAGGCACCAGATTTTTCTTATAAATTTTCTTTAGGAAGGCCTTTAGACTGTCGAGATCCGCATAAACATAGCTGGAATCTTCACTATAATCTTCTGCACTGCCTTCCATTACGCCAACGGTCTTAATAATATACTTTTTTTGCGGTTTATTTTGACTGCTTTCCGTCTCTTGCTTATCCGGCTTGGTAGTCCCCTGCGCTTCCGGAAAAATATAGAAAAGGGTATCCTTCATCGGGTCTATGGAATACTCCTTATCCCAGTTGTTGCCCTTATGAAAGGAACCGGCGACCGTATTCCCGTAGACGAGACTCAGCTCGGCGTCACCCTTCTTCGGATAAGTCCCTTCCTTTAACTTCATTTGCTGAAAATAGGCCTGTGAAACTCCTCTCAAACTGAAATCTCCTTGCAGCGCACCCACCTTTGCCGTAACATACACTTCTAAAGATGGAGAGGTTCCGGTAACATGGGGAATGGACTCAAAGGACTGAATACTTTCATCTGTCAACTCCACCTTGTTTTTGGCATTTGTCCCCATACCGCCGTAGTTTGTGATATTAATTTTGGTAAGCGATCCGGAACTTTGAAACGAACGTAAAAGGCTTTCGCTCATACCGAGTCCGAGACTCACCATAACCACAATAGAGGCCGTCCCGATCACTACGCCGAGCACAGTGAGCAAAGTCCTGATTTTTCTTCTTCGCAGATTGGAAAAAGCCAGAAGAAATAAGTCTTTAAGCTTCATTATTTATTCTTTCCTTTTTTCTTCTTTACAACGATTCCGCAAATGATAAGGGCAGCCACAGCAGCACCTACCGCTAAAGGTATGGACGAAGTATGACTCTTCGGCACCTGTGAAGCGGCATCGTTATCCAT
>CAUSIX010000211.1:0-3760 GCA_963531555.1 uncultured Oribacterium sp. | reverse complement strand
GGAGAAATCCTACCCAATGATAATCTTGGTATTTCTTATTTAATGGCAGCAGACATTTTGCAAAGTCAGATAGAATTTGGCGTGATACAAAGAAACCCTGCCTTTTCCTCCGCCCATGCCATACGAAACGAAAAAAGGGAAAAAGCGAAGAATGAAATTTCTGCATTACAAAGTGGGAAAAAGCGGGATAACGTCCTTGTTTCGGAGAAGGAGGAATCGGCGGACGGAAGAGAAGCCTATGGAGACATGGAGTCTTTAAAGGACTTCCTCTTATACCGAATTCTGGAGTTGGAGAGGGAAGGGCAGAGTCTATCTTCTTTTTTGGATGTCAGCTCGGAGCTGGAACAGCGCATTTTTAAAAGGATAAGAGAAGGCGGGGCTTTACGAGGAAAAGAAAGCACAGTGGAAAGTTTTATTCAGAGCATTAAAGGGAAAAATCACACCTATTCCCGAGTAAGCAGAGCTCTTTTGCATGTCCTTCTCCATATTCGAGAAGAGGATATGAAACAGGCGAAAGCGGAAAACATTCCCTACTTTAGGATTCTCGGTTGTAGTAAAAGGGCGGAAGTACTGCTTCCTTATTTGCCGGAGAATTCCATTTTTCGTTTGGGACACAGTCTCCGGGAAAATCCCGGCTTAAAAAACAATTTTATGATGAAAATCGACTTATTCGGAAGAAAAATCTATCAGGCAATTTACCTTGATGCAAAAGAGGAATGTCGTGAGTTTTTTCTAAAAATATGATAGGATAATACAGGAAAACCTGCCGAATTTATATGGTGAAGGGAACAAAAGATATTTTTTAAGACTTGAAAGAGTAGGATGACGTAGAGAGGAATTGCCTTATGAAACTGATTTATGCGATTATCAGAAATGACAATGAAGATGATGTGATTCAGGCTTTAATGCAGGATCATTTTGTAGTAACCAGACTTTCCACAACAGGAGGCTTTTTGAAAAAAGGAAATACGACGCTGATGATTGCCGTGGAAGACGGCGATGTAGATCGATGCATCGATGTCATCAAGGCACAGTGCGGAAGAAGACAGGAAATCACGGTAAATATGCCGTATTTATCCGGCAGTTCCATCATGAACTACACCACAATGCCGATGAATGTGGAAATTGGAGGAGCCACCATCATGGTTGTGCCGTTGGAAAGATTTGAAAAATATTAAAGGAAAGAAAGAATAGAAGGAATACATAAAAAAGGAAAATTGTTCTTATTACGGTTATTTATCGGATTCTGTCTATTTTCCTTTTTTCCATACCTGTACTTTGTTATAATGTAAAACGAATTTTGTGCAACCGCAGTTCGTTCTGTGTTATTTTTGTGAAAAAAGATAAGTATATTAAAAAGAAAGAAGGAGCGTTATGTCATTTATTGAAGATGTTAAGAAAAAAGCTAAAGCCAATCTGAAGACGATTGTACTTCCGGAAGCGGAGGACAAGAGAACGCTGGAAGCGGCTCAGCAGATTAAAAAAGAAGGCTTTGCCAAGTTGATTCTTCTGGGGAATAAAGAGACTGTGGAAAATGATGCCCGTAACTACGGTTTGGATCTATCCGGCATTGAAGTTGTGGATCCGAAGACATCTCCGGCTCTCAACGATTACGTTACGTGTTTAACGGAACTTAGAAAATCCAAGGGAATGACGGAAGAAGAAGCCAGAAAGCTTCTGACGGAAAGCAATACCTATTTTGCCGTAATGATGGTGAAAAAGGGAGATGCGGACGGCCTTGTTTCCGGTGCTTGTCATTCTACTGCGGATACCCTTCGCCCTTCTTTACAAATCTTAAAAACGAAGCCGGGAACCAAGCTGGTATCCGCTTTCTTTGTTATGGTTGTTCCGGATTGTTCCTATGGGGAAAACGGCACTTTTGTTTTCTCCGACTGCGGCCTGAATCAGAACCCGACAGCGGAAGAGCTTGCCGCTATTGCAGAGTCCTCAGCAGAATCTTTCCGTTTCCTTGTCGGAAAAGAGCCGAAGGTGGCCATGCTTTCCTACTCTACCATGGGATCAGCTAAGCATGATGATGTGACAAAGGTTCAGGAAGCAACGAGAATTGCAAAGGAAAACAATCCGGATTTACTTTTGGATGGCGAGTTGCAGCTGGATGCGGCACTTGTAGAATCGGTTGCTTCTTTAAAAGCACCGAATTCCAAGGTTGCAGGGCATGCCAATACTCTTATTTTCCCGAATCTGGATGCAGGAAATATCGGTTACAAGCTTGTGCAGAGACTGGCGAAGGCGGAAGCGTACGGACCTATGACACAGGGCATAGCAAGACCCGTAAATGACTTATCCAGAGGTTGCAGTGCAGAGGATATTGTGGGAGTTGTTGCCATTACCGCAGTGCAGTGCCAGCTTTACGATTAAACATAGTCGAGTTCTAAAACGAATGTCGAAATGATATTCGAAGAAAAATACATCATTTTTGGAGGTTCTATGAAAATCTTAGTAATTAACTGTGGTTCTTCTTCTCTAAAGTATCAGCTCATTGATATGGAGGGGGAGAAGGTATTGGCTAAGGGACTTTGCGAGAGAATCGGGATTCAAGGATCTCGTATGAAGCATGAAGTTCCCGGGCAAGAGGACTATATTGTGGAAACCGATATGCCGGACCACTCCGTAGCGGTAAAGTTGGTTTTTGATGCCTTAACAGGAGAGCATGGCGTTGTAAAGTCTGTGGATGAGATTAGTGCAATCGGACATCGTGTGCTCCATGGAGGGAATAAATTTACCCAGAGTATCGTTGTAAGTGAAGAGGTAAAGAAGGTTATCCGCGAGTGCTTTGATTTAGGACCTTTACATAATCCCGCAAACCTTATGGGAATAGAAGCTTGTGAGAAGGTTGTTCCCGGAAAGAAAAACGTAGCTGTTTTTGATACCACATTCGGAATGACTCTTCCGGAGAAGGCATACTTCTATGCGATTCCGAAGGAGTACTATGACAAGTATGCGATTCGTCGTTACGGCTTCCATGGAACCAGTCATGCTTATGTGTCTGCGGAAACGATTCGTTTTGGCGGATTGGATCCGGAGAAGGCAAGAGTGATTGTTTGCCATTTAGGAAACGGTGCTTCTATTTCCGCATCCATCGGCGGAAAAGCAGTAGATACCTCCATGGGACTTACCCCGCTTGAAGGGCTGATTATGGGAACTCGTTCCGGAGATGTTGACGGTGCCGTAATTCAGTTTATTGCCAACCATGAGAACAAGAGTGTAGATGAGGTTCTCAATATTTTAAATAAGAAATCCGGTGTACTCGGGATGACCGGTATCTCTTCCGATTTTAGAGATATCGAGCAGGCAGCTGAAAAGGGCAATCATATGGCTGAAGTGGCACTGGACGCTTTCCGTTACAGAGTTGCCAAGTATATTGGGGCCTATACTGCCGCTATGAACGGTGTAGATGCTATTGCCTTTACTGCAGGAGTCGGAGAAAACGATAAGGTCACAAGAAGGTTGGTAGTAGAACAGTATCTTGCTTACCTCGGTGCAAAGATTGATCCGGAGAGAAATGACGTCAGGGGAAAGGAAACTTTGATTTCCGCAGATGATTCGAAAGTAAAGATTTTTCTTATTCCGACTAATGAAGAATTGGCTATTGCAAGAGACACACAGCGCTTAACACAGTAGTTCAAGGAAGATTCCGTGAATTCGTAATTTTTGCTTGCTTTTTATACGAAGATAGAGTATTTTATCAGGAGTGTGTTGTCAACGGGAGTGTTTCACTATGGAATTTCACGATCAGGGT
>CAUSIX010000210.1:0-3769 GCA_963531555.1 uncultured Oribacterium sp. | reverse complement strand
ACCACAGGGCGGAAAGGTTTTTTCTAAAGCGATTAATCGTGACAGGCAGCTCGTAGACGGCGCCACCTTGGTGGGGGCAAAGCATCAGGAGGGAGATACCTTACTTTTAAGCGTGGATTATATTCCGAGAACAGTGCTTGGCAATGTTGAAGAGGCAAATTGGAATCATGCCCATACTATGGGGATATGGAAAAAGGTTCGTTTTGCGCCTTCTTATACGGTAAGACTTTACGGAGATGATAAGCTGGTACAGGAAATTCCGAATATCAAGACTCCTTTTTTTGATTTTACGCAGTACATGACAGACTTAAAAAAGACCTATTACTATGAGGTAAAGGCGACCCCTTCTTCAGAGGAAGAGAAGAAATATATCCGGGAAGGAAAGGACTATACTATCGCATCTACGAATGAAGTGGAAGAGCCGAATAGAGGGGATACAGATAAAGAGGAGGAGAACGAGGACAATATAGAAAACTATCTTTTGGAAGGAAATGGGGTAGCACCGAATAGTTGGCGTTATTACGGGAGAAAATGGTATTTCATTGATGAACAGGGGAAAGTGAAAAAAGGGTGGCTCGAAAGAAAAGGAGAATGGTTTTATCTGAACAGAAGTACCGGTGCCATGATGAGCGGTCTTGTGGAAACAGATAAAGATAAGTTTGCTTTTTTCCGGGATGACGGCGTTATGCTTAGTAATACCTGGGTAAACTACGATCCGAATACTTGGTATCTTTTCGGTATGGACGGCTATATGTTTACCGGTTGGTGGAAGAACAGTAGGGGAGAATGGTTCTATTTAAACAAAGAACTGGGAGGCAGAATGCAGACCGGATGGCTTAGGTTGAACGAAAAGTGGTATTTCATGAATCAAAACGGCTGTATGCAAACAGGATTTCAAAGTATAAACGGAAAGCTCTATTATTTTAATGAGGACGGAGTAATGCTTTCGGACACGGTGGTTTCCGGAAAACGTCTCGGTGCCGACGGCGCTGTAATTTGAGAATACGGTATTTTCTTACATGAGACGGAAAAAGAAATGCCGTCTTTGCTTATCTTATAAAGAAAACTTGTCGATAAGATAGTGATTAGCCAAAAGGATTATAGATAAGGAGTTTTCACTATGGCAACACTTCCTTTACAAAGTGGAATACAGGGAATCGTAAGGGGAACGGACTTTCATCCGGAAAAGGCTTCTGTACAGAAGTTTGCGGGTGCCGACTTCCGGAATATTTTGGCTGAAACGGCAAAAGGTGGAAGTACGGGAGAAGTGAACAGCATACGAAGCGGAGCTGCATTACCCAAAAGGGCTTTGCAGTATGAAGCTATCTTTGATGAAGCGAGCAGAACCTACGGGGTGTCGAAGTCGCTTCTTCTTGCTGTGGCAAAACAGGAGTCCAATTTTGACGCAAATTCCGTTTCCAATGCCGGGGCACAGGGAATCATGCAACTTATGCCCGGAACGGCGAAAACGCTCGGTGTAAAAAATGCCTTCGATCCTTATGAAAATATTATGGGAGGAGCCAAGCTCCTTCGCGACAATATCCGTGCCTTCGGTTCCGTACCTCTTGCCCTTGCGGCATACAATGCAGGCCCCGGTGCAGTGAAAAAATACGGGGGAGTGCCGCCTTACAAGGAAACGCAGGACTATGTCAAAAAAATCATGGCGGACCTTGGAAATAAAAGCTACAGCAGTGTGTCCAACTACAGCTATAGGGGTTTAGGAGAGAACAATGCTTATGGGAATGTTTTAGGATCCGGGAATAACGGTGCAGGACTTTCCGGAGATTCTTTTTCTTCAGATAATGCTTCCCTCCTCTCTCTTCTTGGTTCCTCGGGTAACAACTCTCTTCTTCTTTCGGGAATGTTACAGTCACTTCTGACAGGGGCATTGCTCAAGGGAAAGCAAAAAGAAGGAGCTGCCGGAGACGGAGACGATACAACGGTAACCTTAGACAAACAGAGCTTTCAAAGTCTTGTTTCTCTTTTACAGATGCAAATGATGATGCCCTCCCGTATAGGAGAAATCGGAGAGAGTTAGGGCAGTTATATATTTTCTTATACGGATTCAGTTAAAGGAGCGAGAGATGGTTTTACGGGATTGCAAAAAAGGCATGCTGCATTGGCCTGAGGGAGATAGGAATATACCGGTTCTCGTGGAGACAAATGGAGAGGAAATCCTTCTCTACTTTAAAGGACATAAGTTTGAAGACAGACGATTTGTATCGGAAATTGATTTTTACGATATGCAAAGGGGAATGGTGGTGACACTCTCCGAGGTGGTTATGCAAAAGAACCCGGCTTTTCCGGACAGTCCTTACCCGTGGATAGGACTTTGTGATGTGAGAGAGGTGCTCCGTATTGTGCAAAGACAGAATGATGTCCGAGTCTCCGTTGCCATGGAACTCCCCTTTGTCAAAGAAAAGGAAAGAGATGAGGATGAAGAGATTCATTTCTTCGGGGTCATTCGCAATCTGTCGGCAGGCGGCATCTTTATGGAATGCGATGTCGCGTTAAAAGAAGATGATATCGTGCATTTCCATTATCGCTTTGACAAAACGGACAGAGAAATGAAGCTAGTCGTAGTTTGGGTGAAGACGGCGGAGAACGGAAGGTATGGATATGGACTTCGTTTTCTGAGGATGAGTCTCGGAGCGGAGTCGGAAGTCAGGAACCATGTGTTCCGTTTGATTTTTAAGAATAAAGAAAAGTAGAGGAAAGAAAAGTGCCCGCTAGGAATGGTTCAAAGGAAGGAACTTTAAGGGCCGGTAAAGCGTGGAAGGATAGGAAGTTCTTCCATGTTTTTTCCATTTTTCAGGAAGGCAGTTGTCATGAAAATCTCGCAAGCCATGATTGTAAAAAATGAAGAAAAAAATATAGAAAGAGCTCTTTCCTGGGGAAAGGGGATTGTATCCGAGCAGATTGTGATTGACACGGGAAGCACGGACAGGACGGTGGAAATCGCAAAAAGCATGGGGGCAAAGGTTATTTCCTTTCCCTGGCAGGATGATTTCTCGCTGGCGAGAAACTTTGCCATAGAAAACTGTCAGTACCCATGGATAGTGATGCTCGATGCGGATGAGTATTTTTCAAAAGAAGATGCCGAAAAGTTGAAAGTGTGCATTGGCTTAGCGGATAAAAACAAGCAAATTCTCGGGCTTTCCACCCTCTGTGCAAACTTAAACAAAGAGGGACAGATTGGAAGTGTAGGTTCCCTGGTTCGGATTTTCAGAAACCGGAAAGACATCCGCTATCATGGAGCAATTCATGAACATCTGGAGCGCGCAGACGGGAAAGATTTTGTGGTAAAAGATTTTGGCAATGCGCTTTCCGTTTTACACACGGGATACATGGATTTGGAAAACGCCGAAAAAGTGAAAACAAATCGAAACATGAAGATTATTCAAAAAGAATTGGATAAGAATCCGAACGATATCGCGATGCGGATATACCTCGGAAAAGAGTATTTCCTTCAGGGAAAGTGGAAGGAAAGCGTGGAACAATATCGACGGTTTATCAAGCTTATTCCGGAGAAATATGAAATGCTAAAGCCTTTTATTTCTTACGGTTTGGCAAACTATCTCAGCGCCTTGGAGGCTTTTCTATCGGAGGAAGAAAAAGCGGGAAGAGATACTAAGCGGATTTTCGTGGAAGAAAAAGAGGTAGTAGAGCTTGGTCGAAAGCTTATCCCTGACGGGGGAGATTATCTTTTTACCTATGGAAAGATTCTGTATCAGAAGGAAAAGTATGAAGAAGCTATTCCTTATCTTCA
>CAUSIX010000209.1:0-3782 GCA_963531555.1 uncultured Oribacterium sp. | reverse complement strand
CAAACTTCGGCTTGCTCAGGATAAGAGAAACATTGTAACGATCCTTCAAACGAGCCGCAAGTACCTCAAGCTGCTGTTCTCCGATGCCGTAAATTAAGCTCTGTCTGTTTTCCGGATCCGCCTTTACCTTAAGAGTACGATCTTCCTCCATCATTCTCTGAAGAGCTGTGGAGAGCTTATCTTCATCCGCCTTATTCTCCGCGGAATAAGCCATATAAGTATAGGGAACGGAAAGCTTTGGTGCGTGATAAATAATCGGCGCATTTCGAACCGCAATACTGTCTCCGGTCTCTGTGATGCTTAGTTTTGCAACAGCTCCCAAGTCTCCGCTCTTTAATTCCGGAACTTCAATCGGGGTATTTCCTCTTAAAACATAGAGCTTACCGATTTTCTCTGTAGCCTCTTTATTGACATTGTAAACCTCGGAGTTTGCCTTTAAAACACCGGTACAAATCTTAAATAAGGAGTATTTTCCAAGGAAGGGATCCGCAATGGTCTTCCATACTCTGCCGCTGATGGTTGCCTCGTCATTATAGTGCGCTGTAAAATGCTCACCTGTCGAGGCGTCCACTCCGATAGCTTCCAGTTCCTTCGGGGACGGGAAGTACTTATCGATAACCTGTAAAAGAACATTGAAGCCCTGCACATGGATACCTGAACCCATCAGAATCGGGGCAATATTACATTGCTTTACATTTTCCCGTAAAGCGCTCTGGATTTCTTCCGTGCTAAATTCTTCTCCCGCAAAATATTTCTCCATAAGCTCTTCGGAGCTTTCCGCTACGGCTTCCAGCAAAGAAGAACGGGCAATATTCAAATGCTTCTCCACATAGTCGGGAATCGGACAAGCCTCATATTCATTTAAATTGGTAAAACGGCGACCTGCCATCTTAACGACATTGACAAAGCCGACAAATTTCTCATTTTCACGAATCGGTAACTGGAAAGGAGCCACGGACTTACCGAAACGCTTCTCCAGATCCAGAACGAGCTGACTGAAGGATGCCTTATCATCGTCCATATTGTTCACGAAGAACATTCTCGGAAGATGATTCTCCTCGCAAAGCTCCCATGCCTTTACGGTGCCGGGCTCAATACCGGCTTTGCCGTTTACTACGATAATGGCGGCATCGGCAGCGCTGACTGCCTCTTCAACCTCTCCTACGAAATCAAAGTAACCCGGCGTATCCAGTATATTGATCTTTAAATCTCCGTCTTCTCCCTTATATTCTATCGGAAGTAAGCTTGTGGAAATGGAAAACTTTCTCTTCTTTTCTTCCTTATCAAAGTCGGAAACTGTATTGCCTTCGTCTACGCTACCCAGTCTGTTTGTCACCTTGGTCACATAGCAAAGACACTCTGCTACAGTCGTTTTTCCGGCACTGCCGTGCCCTAAAAGAACAACATTACGAATACTTCCGGTATCATACACCTTCATAGAAACCTTTCCTCCAATCTCAGCTTCTTGTGAGAACCTATTCTATTCAGCCCTCTTTTGCAACGAGAGTCTGAAGCGTTCCCACAGAAAACTCGTTGATAACAAAATGGATAGTCATATTGTATCGAAAAAGGGACAAAATTTCAATCTTCTTAGTCAAAAAGAGAGATTTGATTGGAGAGAGGAATTTCTCCGAGTAGGCCTAATTCATGGAATTTATCTGCAAATGCCTTCGGGCAATGTGTTCTTTGCACAAAATCATCCTTGGAAAGGTAGGGACCGTATTTTGCTCCCTCTTCAAGACCGAGGGCTACCGCCTCTCCGAGTCCCGCTATACAGCTGAAGGAAGGCATGATTTCTCCTTCTTCCGTTATCTGAAAGTCCTTGGCCTTCGCCTTATAGATATCGAGCTTGGCAAAGCGAATGCCTCTGGCATACATTTCCTCACAGATTCGCATATCACGAAGACATAGATTTTCTGTCGCGGAAAGCTTATCCTTCTCCAGATACTCCTGCATATAGAAGCGGAGCTTTTCCACTCCGAAGCCCATTTTATCAAAATCAAAGCCGTCCGCACGCACGGAATAATATGCCGTGTAATATTCTTTCGGGTAAAAAACCTTACAGTAAGCCACGCGGTAAGCCATCATTACATAGGCTGCAGCATGGGCTTTAGGAAACATGTACTTGATTTTCTTACAGGCATCGATATACCACTCCGGTACACCGTGGTCGCGCATGTCCTGACACCACTCCTCTTTTAAGGGCTTATGCTTTCTGGTGGCTTCCATGATGGTAAAGCTTTCGGAGGGATCCAGTCCCATATGCATAAGATAAACCATGATGTCGTCTCGACAGCAGATGGCATCACGGAGAGTGGTTATCCCGTTTAAAATCAGGTCCTGCGCATTGTTTAGATACACATCGGTACCGTGGGAAAGTCCGGAAATACGAATCAGGTCGGAAAGATACTGCGGTTTCGTATCCACTACCATTTGCATCGCAAAGCCGGTTCCGAACTCCGGTATACCGAGACAACCGAGTTTTACTCCGTGAATATCCTCCGGCTTAATTCCGAGAATTTCCGTAGATTGAAACAAGGACATGACTTCCTTAGAATCCAAGGGGATATCTTTTACCGGATCAAGCCCCGTTAAGTCCTGCAATTTTCGAATCATGGTCGGATCATCGTGCCCGAGAATATCGAGCTTTAAGAGGTTATGGTCAATCTTATGATAGTCGAAGTGCGTGGTAATAATCGGGCTTTCCACATCATTTGCGGGGTGCTGTACCGGGGTAAAGGTATTGATGTCCTCACCGTGGGGAAGAACAACAATGCCTCCGGGATGCTGTCCTGTGGTTCTTCGGATTCCGGTTAGGCCCTGCACAAGACGGTCAATCTCCGCATTTCGCTTCTGCTCTCCTCTTTCTTCATAGTAATTCTTAATCATACCGTAGGCGGTCTTTTCGGCGAGGGTACCGATGGTCCCGGCCTTAAAGGTATTTTCCTCACCGAAAATCGTTCCGGTGTAGGCGTGTGCCTTTGCCTGATACTCTCCGGAGAAGTTTAAGTCAATATCCGGCTCTTTATCTCCGTCAAAACCGAGGAAGGTTTCAAAGGGAATATCGAAGCCTAAGCGGTCAAGTTCCGCACCGCAGTGCGGACATTTTTTCGAGGGCATATCGTATCCTGCCATACCCGAATAAGACTTCACCTCTTCCGAGTCAAAGTCCGTGTAATAGCATTTAGGGCAGATGTAGTGCGGAGGTAAGGGATTTACCTCGGTAATGCGGGACATGGTCGCCGCAAAGGAAGAACCTACCGAACCACGGGAGCCTACCAGATAGCCGTCCGCATTGGACTGATCCACGAGCTTCTGTGCGATGATATACATTACGGAGTACCCGTTGGAAATAATAGAGTTCAGTTCTTTCTCCAAGCGATTTGCCACGATTTCCGGAAGCTCGGGACCGTAGATCTTATGCGCCGTTTCATAGCAGATTTCCCGCAATGTTTCATCGGAGTTCGGAATCACGGGCGGGCACTTGTCCGGACGCACCGGCTTAATCCTTTCACATTGTTTTAAAATACTTAGAGGATTATCAATCACGACTTTTTTCTTGGTATTTTCATCGAGATAGGAAAACTCCGAGAGCATTTCCTCCGTACTTCTGAAATAAAGGAAGCTATCCCCCTCTTCTTCCGTCATTCCCTTAGTGGCGAGGATGATTTTTCGGAAAATGTCTTCCTCTTTGTCCGTATAATGGGCATCGGAAGTTGCGCAAACCGGCTTTCCGAGCTGCTCTCCCAGAGAAATAATCTTCTTGTTATACTGAATCAAAT
>CAUSIX010000208.1:0-3790 GCA_963531555.1 uncultured Oribacterium sp. | reverse complement strand
CATAAAGTTCTTTGCAAATAGCAAGAAATTGTTCCGTATCCAGATAATTATGCTTATAGGTATAAACCGAGGCCAAAGAAAGAATATCTTTTACATTACTGTCATCCTCCATTTCCTGCCCGTCACCATTGATAAATCGATAATGTATATTTTTAAAATAGGGAATCGGATAGGAAGCCGACGAATCCGCATTTTCACCTTGTACTTCCGGATTATATTTTCCCATAATGCGAGAGCGTTTAAGTCCCAGGACTTTTGCCACCTTCTCCGGAGTTTCTCCCGCTTCATCCAGTATTTTGGCAAGATACTTACTGTCAAGATTCATCATTTCCTTATAGATATTTTCACCGATAGAAGAAT
Organism: uncultured Oribacterium sp.; assembly: GCA_963531555.1. Lineage (GTDB taxonomy): Bacteria > Bacillota > Clostridia > Lachnospirales > Lachnospiraceae > Oribacterium. The sequence continues at coordinate 3,430 of CAUSIX010000208.1, read as the reverse complement.
TCTCCGCATTTTTCTCATAATACAAATTGTAAATCGTAATTCCGGGGCGATAGTAGATAAAACTGTCTTTATCCCGCTTAAAATGAAGCTTCTTCTCTATGACATCGGAACTTGACAGCGGGATAGTTTCCGGCTCTTTTTCCTTCTTCAAGAAGGATTTCCTGAAAATACACACAGCAAAAAAAAGAAAAAGAAGAAACAAAATCGACAGTATGGTAATTTCTTTTCTTTTCCCTCGCACAGTATTTTTTATTTCTTGAAAATCAATCAAATACCTTCTCCCCTATAAACTTCGAAAAACCGTTTCTTCTAGAGAAACTGTAAAAAACCGTTCTCCTCGATAAACTTTCCCCTATGCCTTCCCTTGCCGCTTCTTACTGCATCAGTAGTTCAGTCGAAGACGGGAAAGCACCTTCTTAAAGTCCTCGGGATACTCAGCGGAAAATTCCATATATTCACCGCTTCTCGGGTGAGTAAATCCGAGTACCATGGCATGAAGCGCCTGTCCTTCAATCGGATAAGGATTCTTTTTAGGTCCGTAAAGAGGATCTCCAGCCAGGGGATGTCCTATGCTTTTCATGTGTACGCGAATTTGATGTGTTCTTCCTGTTTCCAAGCGGCATTCTACGAGAGAGGCATTCCGCAGATATTCCAATACCCTGTAATGGGTAATGGCTTCCTTACCATGCTTTTCGTTAATAGCCTGTTGTTTTCTGTTTTTCTCATCCCTGCCAATCGGTGCATTGATAGTTCCGCTTTCCTCTTTAATCCTTCCTATGCAAATAGCATGATATCTGCGAGTAATACTGTGCTCTTCCAACTGTTTTGCCAGCGCTTTATGACTGAAATCATTTTTACAGACCAAAAGCAGGCCTGATGTATCTTTCTCTATACGATGAACTATTCCCGGTCGCAAAACACCATTAATAGAGGAAAGACTATCCCCCGCATGAGACAGAATCGCATTGACAAGAGTTCCTGAAAAATGTCCGGGAGCGGGATGCACCACCATTCCTCGGGCTTTATTCACAACAAGAATATCCTCATCTTCATAAACGATATTCAGGGGAATATCCTCTCCCTTTATTTCCAAGACCTCCGGATCCTTTTCCGTAAGTGCAATATAATCTCCTTCTTTCAGTTTAATGGAGGGCTTGGCAAGCTTCCCGTTATGCATTACACAGCCCTCTTCTATCATTTTTATGATAAAAGAGCGCGTATAGTTTTTCGTATTATTGTCAGCAAGAAAGCGGTCTAAACGAATTCCCGCATCTTCCTCCTTCACTAAAAAGTCCATACTTAATCCTTATTTTTTCCCCATTTTAAAAAATGCATGTCTTCATCCCCGTAATAAAATCCGAGGAGATAAAGAAGTAGAAAAGAAGCACAAGTCACGTACATATCCGCCACATTGAAAACAGGAAAGTCGATAGGACTAAAATAAATAAAATCCACTACATAGGATTGAAGCTGTCGATCCACGAAATTTCCTATAGCACCGGAAAAAACCAGGGAAAGAGCAAGAAAAAGAGGATAGTACGTCTTTTCCCCCCTCTCTTTTTTTAAAAGCGATCCCGAAGCATTCTTGCTTCTAATCTTAAAATTCTCCGGAAGTTTATAGAGAACATAGAGAATCCCCAGTAAAACAGCAATGGTAATTAGAAGAAAAAATCCCTGCTGTCCATGCAAAATCCCAAAAGCCGCCCCGGGATTTTCTACATACAACAAAGAAAGAACATGGGGAATCAGGTGGATTTCCCGTCCTCCTTTTAAATACTGTATTGCCAAATGCTTCGTCCATTGATCTAAACTCACCAAAATAACGGCAAAAGAAATAAAAAGAAAAAATCGCAGCACCTTTTTCATCTAGTCCTCCATATACCGCGCCAGTGCAGCTTCCAAATCTTCTTTTTTCAGGCCTTCCTCTATATAAGGAGCACAAAGCTTATGCAAAAGGATAAATTGCAGATGTGATTTATTCTGTTTTTAATCCTTTTCCATTGCTGAAAAAATCAAACGATAATCAAGCTTCTTGCAACGCGTTTTCAGAAACAAGTCCTTCATCAGTCCTTCCACATCTTTTATTTCCTCTTCCGAAATTCCTTTAGAAAGGGAAAGCGCCATAAGGGAACCGAGTGCTACACATTCTCCGTGCGTATAGCTAAAATCGGAAACCTTCTCTATAGCATGGCCGAGGGAATGGCCGAAATTCAAAAATTTTCTGTCTCCATTCTCATACGGATCTTTTTCAACAAAATATTTCTTGATTCGATTACTCTGATAAATACTTTCCAAGAGAACCTCGGGATTTCTCTCCCGTAAGGCATCTTTATGTTCTTTTAAATAAGGAAAATATTGCGGATTATGAATCAAAGAATGCTTGATCATTTCTCCCATCCCGGAAGCATACTGAATTTCCGGCAAAGAAGACAGGGTATGTATAGAGGAATATACCAGCCTTGGCATATGGAAAGCGCCAACCATATTCTTATAAGAATGAAAATCGACTCCTGTCTTTCCGCCTATGGAAGAATCAACCTGAGCCAATAAGGTTGTCGGCACTTGGATAAAGGGAATTCCTCTAAGGTAAGTTGCAGCGGCAAAACCTGTCATATCTCCAATTACACCGCCTCCAAGAGCAAGCATATAATCTTTTCTTTGCAGACCGAATTGAATAGCCTTATCATAAATTTTTTCAATCTGAGAAAGCGTTTTGTTTTCTTCTCCTGCAGGTAAAACCAAGGTAGTCAAATCATAAAACGATCCCTTGATTTTTAACTTTAAGTCGTCAAGATAAAGGGGGGCAACATTCTCATCCGTTACAATCAGTACTTTTCTCTCTTTGCAATCCAATTCCTTAAGTTTCTCGGGAAGAGCGGAAAAATCTTTCTCCAGAAATATAGAATAGCAATATACGTCTTTCTCATAGATATCTAATTTTCTCATTGACTTACTCCTTTGAACAATTTCGCTACGCCCACATACACCGCTCATTATAGGCAGAACTAGGCACAGAAAGCATTAGCCACGGCTATCGACGAGATACCGCTATCTCTGCGAGCGATACTCGTTAAGAACTAAGAAAAAAGGCATACCCCCGGGGATATGCCTTTTTATGCTCCTATTCATAACAAGTATCGTGCTTTAATGCTCACTATCTTATTTGAAATTCAAAAAAGGTCCGTTATCATCTTCCCCTAAGCCTACTTCGGAAAACTCTCCGGACAAATGCACGCTCTCAGGGCTCACAATAAAGATATAAGTAGAAATCTTCTGTAGATTTCCGTCAATAGCATAGGTAGTACCGCTAAGAATGTCAATAATCCTCTGCGCATGTTCGGTACGCATTCCCTCCAAATTAAGAACAACAGCCTTGCCGTTTAAAAGATAATCACAAATCGCCGGAGTGGAGCGTACGGAGTCCGGCTTA
>CAUSIX010000207.1:0-3806 GCA_963531555.1 uncultured Oribacterium sp. | reverse complement strand
TGTATCACAATAAATGCAACGATACTGCCTCTTTTTTCCCTCAATCTTCTTAAATACCTGTGGAAGCTCCTGCTCCGTGGAAGTAATGCAACGCGGATTCTTGCAGTGCAGGACATTTTTCAGCGTCTCCGGCAGAGAAAGATTTGCCTTATCCACTCTCTTTCCGTCCCGAATATAGTTTACCGTGATACCCGGATCGATGTAACCGAGTACATTTAAGTCGATATCGATACTTTCCGCAATCTTAACGATATCCTTCTTTCCCATTTTCCCGGAAGAGCAATTCTGAATGAGTGCCACCGGACTGTTCAGATTCTGGAGTCCCAGATACTGATACACCAGCATGCTCTTTCCCGCCTTAATATGATCTAAAACAATACCATTCTCAATTCCATCTATATTCATAATGAATTCCTTTCCTTGTTCAACGCAATTTGTTCTACTACATAAAAATGGATTTTTCTATTTTTCAGGAAATGCTATTTCATTCTTTTTTCTAAAGCGTATGGAGACGCCGGCACTTGCAGAGAGCAAGCGCAGCGAAGCTCGAGGCTTAGTGCCGCTCTGTCGGAATCGAGCGAGAGCGCCTTTAGAAAAAGAATGAAATAAGAATTTCTGATTTATAAATCCATTTTTACTTATCCAATCCGAGAAGCTTCAAAATCAGTGCCATTCTCATCTGCTTTCCGCAAAGTGTCTGATAGAAATACTTTGCACGCTTATCCTTATCTACTTGAACGGAAATCTCGTTTACGCGGGGAAGCGGATGAAGAATACCCATCGTTTCTTTCGCATTTTTCAGCTTTTCGGGAGTCAGCACATAGATGTCCTTTAAGCGGAGATAGTCTTCCTCGTTAAAGAAACGCTCTCTCTGCACTCTCGTCATATAGAGGATATCGAGCTCCGGGATGGAGCCTTCCAGGTCCGTCGTCTCTCTGAACTCCGCACCGGCTTCCTTTAATTTCTCAATCTCGTACTCCGGAAGGCGAAGCTCCTCCGGGGAAATCAGAATATAGCGGTTATTCGGGTAACGGAGCATGGCATCGATTAAGGAGTGTACGGTACGACCGAACTTCAAGTCTCCGCAAACACCGATGCATAAGTTGTCAACTCTTCCGTAGGTTCTATGAATGGTCAGAAGATCCGCCAAGGTCTGTGTCGGATGAAAATGTCCTCCGTCTCCGGCATTGATGAACGGAACCGTTGTGTGGGTTGACGCTACAACCGGTGCCCCCTCCTTCGGATGTCTCATGGTAATGATATCCGCATAGTTGGAAACGGTGGCAATCGTATCCGCTACACTCTCTCCTTTTGCGGCGGAAGAACTCGAAGCTCCTGCAAAACCGAGAACGGAACCGCCGAGCTCCAGCATAGCCGCCTCAAAGGAAAGTCTGGTTCTTGTAGACGGTTCGAAGAACAGCGTTGCCAGCTTCTTGTGTTTACAACGTTCCCAGTAGTCTTCGGGCTTCGCTTCGATCTTATCCGCTAAAGCCATCAGCTCATTAATTTCCTCAACACTCAGATCCAAAATGTTAATGATACTACGATTATTCTCCATCCCTTTACCCTTTCTTATCTGTAAACATCATCTATAGAGAATCCTTTTTCAGGATTTGCTCTTATACATTACCGCTGTTTCACAAACACTAACTTTTTCCTTCGCAAGGAACAGCTCCGTTTTCCGTCTCTACTTTGCCATCCAGGACTCATCGGAGGGATTGTCTCTAAAGTGCAGAAGCTTCGCCTCCTCTTCCTTTTCGATATAGCCCTTTGCAACAGCTACCGGTAAAAGAGAGTCCAAGTCGCAGAGGGAATGATTTATCACATTGGCCTCGCTCAGTCTCTTCTTGCCCTTCTCCATTCCGTAGGTGAAAATGCTCACCACGCCGAGTACCTTGGCTCCATTTTCCTCTAAGACCTTCACACAGTCGATGACGGAGCCGCCTGTAGAAATGAGATCCTCCACCACAACTACGGGATCCCCCGGAGTAAGCTTTCCTTCAATCTGGTTTTGTCTTCCGTGATCCTTTGCAGAGCCTCTCACATAGCCCATGGGAAGGTCCAGGATTTCCGCGGTTAAAGCGGCATGCGCAATGCCAGCCGTAGACGTCCCGAAAAGTGCTTTTGCCTCCGGAAAATGCTCCTTCACAAGCTCGGCAAGCCCCGCCTCAATCTTTCTTCTGACCTCCGGAAAAGAGAGGGTTAAGCGGTTATCACAATAAATGGGGGAATGAATTCCCGATGCCCAGGTAAAGGGCTCCTTCGGTCTTAAAAATACCGCCTGAATGGATAATAAACCTTCTGCAATTTCTTCTTTTCTCATCTTTTCCCTCCTGCTATATGGACTTATTGAACTAATTTTGTACTGTATTAGACAATCCTTGCTGTGCTGCTGTATTCCAGCTTTTCACAAAACTCTACTTTTTTTCATAAAACTCAGCCTTCCCATTATCTTAGAAAGGAAGTTTAGTCGCAGAACTGTCTTACCGCTTCTCTGTAAGCCTCTACCGGATTTTCCGCCTGCGTAATGGGGCGTCCCATCACGATGTAGTCCGAACCCGCGTCTCTCGCGTCTGCCGGGCTCATGACTCTCTTTTGATCCCCTACGTCACCGCCCTTAAAACGGACGCCCGGAGTAATCGTTAAGAAGTCCTTCCCCAGCTTTTCGTGGATTTCCCTTGCCTCCCAAGGAGAGCAAACCACACCGTCGAGTCCTGCAGTTTTTGCATTTTGTCCGTAGTGGAGCACGACTTTTTTCAGCTCTTCCTTAATGAGAAGCTCCTCCTCCATACACCTTTGGTCCGTGGAGGTAAGCTGCGTTACCGCAATAAGAAGCGGACGATTTTTTTGATTTCCACATCCGCAGCTCTCCTTTTCCGCCTTGCAAGAAGAAGCCTCATTCTCTCCCTCCTCGAAGGAAAGACCGCGAAGTGCCTGTCGCATCATTTCCACGCCTCCTGACGCGTGCAGATTCGTCATATCCACACCGAGGTCTCTTAAAGAGCGCATTCCGCCCTTTACAGTATTCGGAATATCATGGAGCTTTAAATCCAGGAAAATCTGATGTCCTCTCTCCTTTATTTTCCTGACAATCTCCGGTCCCTCGCTGTAAAAAAGCTCCATTCCCACTTTCACATAGGGCTTTCTTTCTTCCTTTGCAAATAAATCCAAAAACGCTAAGGCTTTCTCTCCGCTCGGAAAATCCAGCGCTACCATAACATCCTTTCCCATTTTGGCTCCTTTCCATTTCATCTATATGCTCTTCATCGATTCACCTTGGATTCGGCTTCTATACCTTCACTGTTTTCCGAATTCAACTTTTATTTCTTCTTTAGTACCAGAAAGTTTTTTCGTTCCGCTTAAATAAGCCCGATAATTTCCTGAATATCCTTTATCCCGAGTCTTTCGCAGAGTATCGGAAGCTCCGTGATGATTTCCTCACAAACTCGAGGATTCACAAGATTCTCCGCTCCGACTTCCACTGCACTTGCACCCGCCATCATCATTTCCAGAACATCCTCCGCACGGCTGATTCCGCCCATTCCGATAAGAGGAAGCTTCACTGCCTGATGTACCGCATAGACGGCACGGACGGCAATCGGGAAAATGCCCGGTCCGGAATAGCCTCCGACCTTGTTTGCCAGCACTGGCTTTCTTCTCTTAATATCGATTCGCATCCCGAGCACCGTGTTGATGAGCGAAAGACCGTCCGCTCCTCCGCTTTCCGCAGCCCTCGCCATTTCCGTAATATCGGTCACATTCGGACTTAACTTCATGTAAACCGGCTTCTTCGTCTTTTCCTTTAC
>CAUSIX010000206.1:0-3808 GCA_963531555.1 uncultured Oribacterium sp. | reverse complement strand
TCAAAACTTTATTCAGCAGAAGGTAGATTTGATTATTACTTCTCCCAATGAAGCAACGCCGCTTACGAATGTGGTAAAGGAAGCATATGAAGCAGGCATTCCGGTGATTCTTTTAGATAGAAAGATAGACGGTGATACCTATACGCAGTTTATTGGCGCAGATAATGTAGATATGGGAAAAGTTGCAGGAGAATATGTAGCTAATACCTTGTTGAAAGACGGTGGAAAAGTATGTGAAATCAAGGGACTTGAAGGTACATCCGGAGGAATTGACAGAGACAATGGTTTTAGAGAGGGCATTAAGGCCAATCCGAAGGTGGAGATTGTTTCTGTAAATAATGCCGATTGGTTACGCGAGAAGGCAATTACCGTTGCGGAAGAAATGTTGCAGACCAATAAGGAGATTGACTTGTTTATCGCATTAAACGATCCTATGGCTGAGGGAGCATATATTGCTGCGAAGCAGGCAGGAAGAGAAAAAGATATCCTCTTTGTCGGTTTTGATGGGCTTCCTACACCGGATGGCGGAATTAAGAGTGTAATTGACGGAAGACTCAGTATGACACAGGTGTATCCAACAGGAGGAGCTGAAGCGATTCAAAGTGCTTATGAACTCCTTGTGGAAGGAAAAGAGCTGGAAAAGACAATCACATTAAAGTCGGAAATAGTAGTTCCTGAAAATGCTGAAGAATTATTAAAGAAGTATGGTGGTAAATAGAGTATAGAATATAGATGGGCGGTTATAGATTAAGCTCACAAAAAAGGGGCGAGTAGCCTCTTTTTTGCGTGGGATAAACATTTAAAAGAATTAAACTAATTCATATAAAGCTTGAAAATCCTTAGAGGTAGACATCTTATATGCTATAATTTTACAATAGGAATCAAGATGATTTTGCATTCATTTAAAGGGCAGCTGTATGAGAAGAAAGCTTTTGTTATTTAATCTTGCCATGATTTTGCTGGTGGTTTTTATACTGGCGGTATCCGGGGTATATGTATACAGGCAGAATCTTATGAAGTCCAGAATGAGTTATATTACGGAGCTCCAACGTCAGCTTGCGGCTTCTTTTGACCTAAAAATAAAATCCGTGGAAAATACACTGGATATCCTTGCTAATACAAGAGAAATCAAGGATTGTTTAATGTATGATGGAGAGAATCCCGCTTTAAAAATAGAGGATGAACAGGCTGTAAGATCACTTTTTACAAATTACGAAAAAGTAAATTCAGATTATCTAAATATGATTTTGGTATTTGGTAATGGAAAAGAGTACATATCCAATGACACCTATCGCCTTGTAAATGAGAGTTTTTTCAAAGAACAATGGTTTAAAGAAGCAGTGAAAAATGACTATTCTTATCAGTTTTATAATGCTTTACGTAATCTTGAAAGCTGGAAAAAATATGATGACGGATCTTATATCTCTATTGCAAAATCAGTACAAGCCAATCATAAAAGTATTGGTGTTATCATGATAGATGTCTCCTTGGAAGAATTCAAAAAATTATACAGGGATATAGAGGAAGATACCGGAAGCTTTTTCTTTCTTATGAATGATGAAGGGAAAATTATTCTGAGCCCGGTGAACAATATAGTATATAGAGTTAATTCGACTTGGTTTTCTGAAAAGGAAGGAATTATAGTATCGAATATATTAGGTAAGAAGTATAAGTTTGTTTACAATAAGTTCAGGGATGGAAATCTGCTTATTGTAGGTGCTTATGACATGGAAAAAGAAAATGTAATATTAATACATATTTTGGAAATTTCCCTTATAATGGCGCTTTCTGCATTTTTTATAGCGATGATTTGGTCAGTCTATTTTGTATCCGCTTTAACAACGCCTTTATTAACACTCTCCGAATTGATGAAGCAGGCCTCGGAAGGAAACTTTGACGTACGGTTTAATGAAGAATGTGATGGAGATATACAAGTTTTAGGAAAATCTTTTAATAAAATGGCTTCCAAGCTAAAAGATTTTCTTGAGATGATCTATACTGAGCAAAAAGAAAAGAGAGAAGCTGAATTACAAGTGATGCAAGAGCAAATAAAGCCACATTTTTTGTATAATACATTGGACATGATGTCATGGATGGCAAGAAAACATGAGGCTTTGGATATAGTTAATGTGATTGCTCGTTTGTCTGATTTTTTTAGAATCAGCTTAAGTAAGGGAAAGGAGCAAATACCTCTTGGGGAAGAACTGAAAATGGTATCGAGTTATCTCGATATTCAAAGTTTAAGATATCAAGACCTCTTTGTATATGATATTGACTGTCCGAAATATCTGGAATCAAGGTATATACTGAGAATGAGCCTTCAGCCTTTGGTTGAAAATTGTCTATACCATGGAATAAAGGAGGCGGATAATGAAGAATCTTTGTTACAAATTGTTATTAGAGAAATAGATGGCGGGATATCTATTATGATTAAGGATAATGGTAAGGGAATGGATGATACGGTCATGGAGAAACTGAACTTTTGCTTGCGAAATAATAATTGGGATGGATGGAATGGCGGTTTCGGTGTCAAAAATGTAGGTAATAGAATATGGCATAGTTTTAAAAAAGGAAGCGGATTATATTATTCTAAAGATGAAGAGGGATTTACAGTGGCAAATTTACGTATACTATATCCTGATGAATAGAAAAATGGGAGTTTCATATGAGTACAATTAAGCTTTTAATAGCAGATGATGAACCTATGATTAGAGAGGGACTCAGGGATATGCTGGAGAGCTTTGAATTGAATGTAAACATTGTCGGAGAGGCAAAAAATGGTAAAGAAGCTCTTCATTTATCAAAAACACTGGAACCGGATATCATTCTTACAGATATTTGTATGCCGAAACTTTCCGGATTGGACTTTATTCATGAACTGAAACAAGTCATGCATAATCAAGCTCATATTATCATTATTTCGGGATTTAATGAATTTGAGTACGCGAGACAGGCAATCTCTTTAGGGGTAAAGGATTACCTTTTGAAACCAATTCAGGAAGAAGAGCTTAAGGCATCTATCAAAAAATGCAGTCCGGAAATTTTAGAAATAGCTGATGAAAATAAAGAGGAATTGTTCATCCATTTCATTGATGAATGTTTGGCGTTTTTGAAGAAGAATTATGAAAATAAGGATATAAATTTAAAAGCGGTAGCAATCGAACTTGCTGTAAATCCGGACTATCTTTCCCATAAATTAAAAAAAGAAACCGGATATACTTTTAAGGAATGGCTGAACAAAATAAGAATAAAAAGGGCTGCCGAGTTATTGGAAACAAAGAAATATACTGTAGGAGAAGTAGCTGAAATAGTGGGATATGCTAATCAGCATTATTTTTCTACTGTATTTAAACAGTACACGGGAAAATCACCCAAAAATCATTAAGAATACAGGACGAATTATGCAAGGTTTAAAGTTGTCATCAAAAATCATTATTCTCATTGTTTCGGGACTTATTTTAGTGCTTGCGTTGTTATCACTAAAAACATATTTTAATCAAAATGCAATGTATAAAAAAGTTCAGGGATATAGATATTTGTTTGGGCTTAGCCTGTCTAATTCAACAAACTCTAGAAATGTCAAATTAATTGAAGATATTGAGAGTTCCAAGGATAAGGATATTAACTTTATTATAAAAGAAGCTCGAAATGATGCGGAACGGCAATGTGAGGATATTACCGAGCTGGAAAGATATGGAGTAGATATTCTTGTTGTTTCTCCTATAAAGGAAGAAATTGTGAAAAATACCTTAAGAGAACTCAGTAAGAAAGTAAAGATAATTATTTTGGATGACAGTTCTTTTTTGGA
>CAUSIX010000205.1:0-3814 GCA_963531555.1 uncultured Oribacterium sp. | reverse complement strand
ATTCCCTCTTTCCACATAAAGGAAATAAGATTAAGAAAATTAAAGTATTTTTATATTTATAGAAAAACAGATTCTGCCGAATAAACATAGGACATATTGTATCGGACAGAACACTCTCATTCAAAATGGGTATCTTGGAGAAGAATATCCCCCTAAACGACTGCTCGCTTTAAAAGCGTTACTCGTGTAAGAACAAAATTGTACACTTCGTGCACGATACTTGTCATGAGCATGATACATGTCGTTACAAGCGAGATACAAAAGCCAGTCGATAGGAATAAAAAATACAAGGAAGGAATGCACTATGAAAACGAAGGACGCGAAAACAATGCCAAAGCCAAAGAAAGCGAAGAAAACAAGCTTAAGTACTCGCTTATCTCTTATTTTGGGCACTCTGGGCTTTCTAATTATTCTCGGATTAAGCTATGCCATTGTTGATTTGGGAAGCCAATCCACGAAGAAAAATCTGGACAAAAACATGGATGATCTTCTTTCTCTTACCGGAGAAAATACGAACGAGATTCTCGGACAGGTGACCACCCTCTCCGGCAGTATGAAAGAATCCATCAGCTTCGTATGGGAACAAGACGACCAAATCGGAGGCGTTCCGGGAAATCCGTGGACTATCAATCTAAAAAAAGACGGAAATGTGAATAAGCAACATGTCACCCAGATGTCCGGCACCACCTTCCGTTCCAGAATTGTAGATCGTGCCGTTCCTGCCAGCCGCTATAATATGGAAGTTGTCATGATGGATGCCATGTATGCCACCATTCAGAGTAATCCAAATATAACCGGAGTAGGATATTTTTACGAGCCCGGAAAGGTCATAGAAGGTGTCACGGACTACGGTCCCTACATGACTTTTAAAAGTGTGGAAACCCGTGATATCTTAAACTATGCCTATGACTACTATAAGGATCAAAGCTACTATACCGATGCTAAAAGCAGTTTAAAAACCACTATCACCTCTGCATATAACCCGGAAGAGGATCCTTCTAAGACGGTTGTTAGAATCTCTGATCCTATTGTGGCAGATAATGATTTTAAGGGCGTTGTAAGCATTGAACTTGATTTAGCCGCCTTTAATGTCCTAAAGCATGAGGATTCCCGTTTCCCTAGTCTCTTTACCTCTGTTCTGGACAATGAAGGAAATTTCCTCTATGCATCCAATGAGGCCTTAAAAGGAAAAAATTTAGCTGATGCAGTTGCCAAGGAAGACCTTAGTCGCATCACAGAAAAAATGAAGGAAGGAAAGCCCTTCCATACCGTAATTCAAAATAGTTCAGGTGAAAAAAGACGACTTGATTTTGCTCCATCCCAATTTGGAAATACTACTTGGTGGAGCTTAATGAGTATTGCTGATACCGATTATCAGCGTGTAACCAAAAAGTTGATTCTGACTTCCGTAATAATCGGCCTCTCCGGTGTGCTTCTCCTCATCGCTTCTACTTACTTCTTCGTAAAGAAAACCTTGGCACCTTTAAAGATGATGGCTATTGCCGGAGACAAGCTTTCAAGCGGTGACTTTAATATAGAGTCAAAATATACAAAAGATGATGAGATTGGGGATCTGGCAAAGTCTCTGAAAAATGTCACTATCAGGGTTAAAGGTATTATTGGCGATTTAGGAGAAAAATTAGGTGCAGTTTCTCAAGGAAATTTCCGGGTAGATTTATCCGATGAAACAAATTATCCCGGTGATTATAGACCGATTCTTATTAGCCTAAGGGAAATCACAAAGGATTTGTCCCGTACCATGACGGAAATCAAGCATTCCGCAGAGGAAGTGAACGCCGGGGCGGAACAGGTCTCCAATGGAGCACAGGAACTCTCTCAGGGTTCCACGGAACAAGCCTCTTCTATTCAGGAGCTTGGGGCAACCATGAATGATATCTCCGTAAAGATAAAGGGTACAGCCGAGCAATCCATGGATGCGAATCGTTTAAGCATTGAAGCCGGAGATGCTGTGGAAGAAAGTAATAAAAAAATGGAAGAAATGTCGGAAGCTATGCGGGAGATTACGGAAAAATCCAATGAAATCAGTAAAATTATCAAAACGATTGATGACATTGCCTTCCAAACCAATATTTTATCCTTAAATGCCGCAATTGAAGCGGCAAGAGCAGGAGAAGCGGGAAAGGGCTTTGCCGTAGTGGCGGATGAGGTAGGTAATCTCGCACAAAAATCCGCAAAGGCGGCACAAAATACCAGTAATTTAATTGAAGAAACAATTGATGCCGTGTCCAAGGGTGCGAAAATCAGCAGTGAAACTGTAGAGTCCATGGAACTCGTAAAGAGTAAGGCAAAGGATATTTCTGAAATTATCGGGAAGATTTCCAAAGCTTCCGAGGAAGAAGCAGAAGGCTTGCAGCAATTAACCATCGGTGTAGATCAAATTTCTTCCGTTGTACAGACTAACTCGGCAACCGCCGAAGAATCGGCTGCCGCGTCGGAAGAGCTATCCGGACAAGCCAATATCATGCATGAGCTTGTTTCCAAGTTTCAGGTAATAGAGCACGAAGAATAAGGAGATATTAAGCGAGCTTTCATCACGATAGACATTTAAGGGGCTGTGAAAAATTATTTTCACAGCCCCTTTTTTCTGCTATTGACGATTTTTCTATTCCTTCCCTATCCTCTTCTATTCCTTTCCTCGCTACTTTTCCTATTTTCGTCGCTGTATTTCTTTCCCCTCTGTATTTCCTCGTACTTCACTCTTTTCAGAAAAAGATACTGCAAGACAATGCTCACAATAACAAGCACAAGAGAAAGTGCCTGAGAAACCGCAATTCCCGTACCGAAAAGCATCAAAGAGTCTGCTCGAAGCCCCTCGATAAAGAAGCGTCCCAAGCCGTAAAGCCCAAGGTACAGGAGAAATATCTGCCCCTTAAACTTCTTTCTTCTCGAAAACCATAGGAGAAAGAAGAAAACACAAAGGTTCCATACACTCTCATACAGGAAGGTGGGATGCACCTGCACATAGCTGATTCCGTCTATATTTTGCAAATGAGCCGCCACATTGTCATTAATCATCGAAGGATTCACAATGGATTCCTTTATGCGCATGGCAAAGAGGGAATTCGTATAGCCTCCGAAAGCCTCCGCATTAAAGAAGTTTCCCCAGCGTCCCATAGCCTGTCCGAGAATAAGCCCCAGTACACCGGCATCCGCCATGGGAAAGAACTCCAGCTTCTTTTTCTTACAAAAAACGATACAGGTCAAAATTGCAGTAAGAACCCCTCCGTAAATCGCAAGTCCCCCCTGCCGGATATTTGGAATCTCCATAAGATGCTGAGAATAATAGTCCCATTCAAAGATGACATAATAAATTCTTGCCCCAATCACCCCTAAAATGATAACAAATAGCGCAAAATCCTGGATATCATCCGCCTTATATCCGCATTTCACATACTCTTTACTCGCAACAAGCATGCCAAGCAACATTCCGAAACCGATAATGATACCGTAAAAGGCAATCGTAAAGCCGAAGGGGCTGATATGATTTACGAGATGTTTGATACCGATCTGCAGGTGCGGAAAATATAGATCATAGTCTTGAAAATTCATTTGTTCTTCTTATTCTCCTTAATTATTCTTTATTTTCCTGCGTTTTCCTTAGGTTTCCTTAGTTCCCTATACGATAATATTTCTTTCATATAAAAACTCGTACAAAATTGGTCTTTCATTTCACTTCTACTCTCCCTTTAAAAGTTTCAAGAAATCCTCCTCCGAAAGAATCGGAATTCCGAGCTCCTTAGCCTTCTTATTCTTACTGCTGGTAGAATTCTTGTCATTGTTGATAAGATAAGAA
>CAUSIX010000204.1:0-3818 GCA_963531555.1 uncultured Oribacterium sp. | reverse complement strand
TGTAAACCGGACTCATCAAATACGCTAAAACCGCACCATAAATAATCGGCATGAGAATCTGTATAATAAACGAAAAAATCTGTCGCACGGTATAAAAATTATTCGCCAATATATTCACCAAAGAGGCTGCCGCCAGTACGAAAAAAGCGGTTAAGCCCCATTTGATTTGTTCTTTCCAATCCTCTCTCTTCATTTCCTATCCTCAGCTTTAGAGCGGCTCTATTAAGTCAACGAGCCGGGCGATCTATACGAAGCTTATTCTTCACGAATACGGCTTACTATCTTATAAAAAAAAGCTTCACATCAGACGATAGGAAGCTGGCAATAAAAAAACAGACTACCGAAACGCCGTACCACACGTTTGACTCCTAGCGCTTAGCCAGGTGGG
Organism: uncultured Oribacterium sp.; assembly: GCA_963531555.1. Classification (GTDB taxonomy): domain Bacteria; phylum Bacillota; class Clostridia; order Lachnospirales; family Lachnospiraceae; genus Oribacterium. The sequence goes on along the minus strand of CAUSIX010000204.1, from coordinate 3,430 downwards.
AAACCTCACGGATAGCTCAAGGATCCTTTACCGCGGACGGAAGGCTTGCTTTCCTTATCACAAATCTTGGAATCCCGTATGTCATATTTGTAGGTTCAAATTGTGTGGCCACGAACGCCCCAGCAAAAGTCTGTATGAGACGATACAAAAAATTGATGTCGGCTCGCCTAAATTATAGCAAAGGCAAATTAGGCTTGCAAGAGTTCATAGCACAAAATCAAAACTCCGCTTTTCACTTCTATTTCCGCCTCTTCCCCAATAAATTCATTACTTATTCCGACCGGTTCCGTATTATTCAGCTTTACCTTTTCAATCAGATATTTGCACCCTCTTTCGGAAACCCCCAAGGACTCGTCAGAAAAAGAAAAGACGGAAAAATAACCATGAAAGTCTTTAGAAAAAGATTTTTTCCCATTTTTTATGGCTGTAAAAACCTGCTTCTCGCCATAAAGATACCCCTCCGCTCCTCTTTCCGTAAGATAGGCAAGGCTCTGCAAAGCGGCATAGCTATGGTCCATCCGCTCCCCTCCCAGGGCTCCGAAAATGTGAATTTCCCTGCTTCCCTCCGATAAAGCAAGCTTTATTGCCGCGTGAAGGTCTGAATCATTCTTGATTTCAGGCAGCAAAACTTCCGAATAGGACTGTCCCTCCACCTGCTTTCCTTCCTTCTTCGCTAAAGTCCTTTTACCGAATATCCGATACTGCTTTTTGCTTTCCTCTGCCGCGGTATCACCGAGAAACTCCACGGGTTTTGCAGAGCTGCCTTCCGCTTCCCTCAGTGAATAGGAATCAAAGTCTCCTAAAAGGATTTGCGGCTTAAGTCCTTCTTCTTTGCAGTATCGCATTCCTCCGTCAACAGCAATCACCAAATCCTCTTCCGAAACAGAAAAAGGAAGCCCGTAGAAGCTTCCCGCCGCAATAAGGATTGCCCTTTTCTTTTTTGAATACTCTTCCATTTACTCCCGCTTTCCTTTTTCCTTCAAACGAAGCTTTAAAAAAAAGTCCTTTAGCAAGGCTTCGGCTTCTTCCGCTTCAAGTCCCTCTCCGATGTCCACCCTGTGATTCAATTCTTTCATTTGCAGGATATTCAGAACCGATCCGCAAAAACCTGCTTTTCTGTTTCGGATGGCCATTTCCAGTCTGGGAATTCTGGCTTGTAAAATAGCTCCCGCACACATCGGACAAGGTTCCAGGTTTACATAAAGCGTACAATCCTCCAGCCGCCAATCTCCAATTCTTTCGCAGGCCTCTCCTATTGCGGAAATCTCGGCATGACACAAGGCATTCCCGAGAAGATTCCTCTGATTGTAACCCGTGCCGAGAATCTCCCCCGGAAAAATTCCTTTTTCTTTGCAAAGTATCCCCATCGGTGATTCCGGCTCCAAGCCGTCATAAACCAGTACAGCCCCAATCGGTACATCGCCACTTTCCCCGGCTTTTTTAGCAAGTTCTATTGCTTTCTTCATATAACCGAAGGATAACTCCGTTTCCCTAACATCTTCCCTTGGGAAAGAGAAATCTGTTTCTTTGTTTTGGAATTCCATAGTCCTGACCTTCCAAGATACGCTACTCTTCTACTTTATCATTTCCGGCAAAATGGAACTACCTATCAAATCTTTCGGCATTTCCACGGAAAAATTCTCGGCAATAGTGGCTCCGATTACGGCAAAATTATCCTGCTCAGCGCCTTCTCCTCCACTTATTCCTTTATAATAAGCAAGAAGAGGTACCTGCTCCCTGGTGTGATCCGTACCGCTGAAAGTAGGATCATTTCCATGATCGGCAGTCAGTAGCAAGAGGTCATCCTCTCTTAAGACCGACAAGAGTTCACCCAGCTTTTGATCAAAACGCTGAATTTCCTCCCCATATCCGATCGGATCTCTTCTATGCCCGTAGAGCGCATCAAAGTCTACCAGATTCACAAAGCAAAGGCCGGTAAAATCTTTGTCCTTTGCCACGGCAATGCACTGCTCCATGCCGTGTACGGAGGACTTGGAATGCTCCGCCTCCGTAATTCCCTCATTGTCGAAGATATCCGCAATCTTTCCTATGGAAATGACGCTGTAATCAGCATCTTTCAGTGCATTCAAAACCGTATCCCGTGGCGGCTTTACCGCAAGGTCATGACGATTTGACGTTCGTTTAAACTCTCCTTTTTTAGTTCCGACATAGGGTCTTGCGATAATTCTCCCGACCATCCACTCCGGTTTCATGCAAATTTCTCTCGCAATCTCGCAGCAACGATAGAGCTCCTTCAAGCCGAAAATCTTCTCATCCTCTGTTGCGGCAATCTGTAGTACCGAATCTGCTGAAGTATAAACTATCATAGCTCCGGTTCTAAGCTGTTCCTCTCCCAGTTCATCAATAATTGCCGTACCGGAAGCCGCTTTATTTCCGATAACTTCTCTGCCTGTTCTCTTCTCCAGTTCCATAATCAGTTCCTTCGGGAATCCGGTATCGGTAAAAGTAACAAAGGGAATCTCTGTCTTAATCCCCATCATTTCCCAATGCCCGGTCATCGTGTCCTTCCCGCTGCTGGCCTCATTTAAGCGGAAAAACTTGGCTTTCGGAGACGCAACCGGAGAAACGCCCTTTAATTTCTTAAAGTTTCCGATTCCCATCTTCTGTAAATTCGGAATAGAGAAGCTTTCCATTTTTTCCGCAATATGCCCTAATGTATCCGATCCGCTATCCGAAAAATCCGCAGCATCTTTACCGTTTCCTATTCCCAAAGAATCCAAAACAATGAGAAACACCCTTTTGAACTTCATATTCATCCTTTCCATACTTTTCCAATCTTTTTTCTCTGCTGCCATCTCAGGCAAAGTTTCCCGAAACAGAAGCTTATCCTTATGAATAACCCCTGTCTTTTCTAATCATTTCTTTAATGGCTTCAATCGCAACCTGAATTGCCTTATCCGTATCATGGTAAATGGGATTACTCATTCCGGCCCTGACTCTCTCCTGATTGGATACAATAAAGAGCACTGTCCCCACTTTTTTCTTCAGGTAAGCCCCCACCGTAAAGAGTGCCGCACTTTCCATCTCCGAGGCCTTACATCCGAGCTTCAGCCAAGCCCGCCATTTGTCCAAGAGCTCACGGGAAACAGGTAAATCCTCAGGCTTATGCTGTCCGTAGAAAGCATCTTTACACTGTACAACGCCCACATGATTTTTAAAGCCCAGGCGCTCGGCAGCATCATGGAGTTCTTTTGTCAAGAAAAAATCCGCTGTAGCGGGCCACTCGATAGGCGCATATTCTTTGGATGTTCCTTCCATACGAATAGCGGACTCCGCGATAACAAGGTCTCCGGACTCTACCGAAAGATCCATACCTCCTGCTGTTCCGACGCGAATAAACACTTCCCCTCCGCACTGAGAAAGTTCCTCCAGTGCAATGGATGCGGAAGGACCGCCGATTCCTGTAGAA
>CAUSIX010000203.1:0-3867 GCA_963531555.1 uncultured Oribacterium sp. | reverse complement strand
CGTCCCGGAATGTATATCGGCAGTACTTCTGTTCGCGGCCTGCATCACCTTGTTTATGAAATAGTGGATAATTCCGTGGATGAGGCTCTGGCCGGTTTTTGCGACAATATTACCGTAACCATTCATAAGGACAATTCCATTACCGTAGAGGATGACGGTAGAGGAATTCCGGTAGACTTGCAGAAAAAAGCGGGAAAATCCGCTTTGGAAGTCGTATTTACCGTGCTTCACGCAGGCGGAAAATTCGGCGGATCCGGATATAAAGTTTCCGGCGGACTGCACGGTGTGGGCGCCAGTGTTGTGAATGCGCTGTCCAGTTTTCTGGATGTTACGGTTTGTAAAGACGGAAAAGTCTATACCATGTCCTTCTCGAAAGGAAAAGTAACGAAGGAAATTGAATGCATCGGAGAGTGCGGAGAAGAGGAACACGGCACGAAAGTGCATTTTCTTCCGGATAACGAGATTTTCGAAGAACATATTTACGATTTTGAGACGCTGAAGATTCGACTCAGAGAAACTGCTTTTCTCACTAAGAATCTTCGCATCAAGCTTGTGGATGAAAGAGAAGAAGAGCTTAGAGAAATGACCTTCCACTATGAGGGAGGAATCAAGGAGTTTGTTACTTACTTAAACAAGGGAAAAGAAGCACTTTACCCGGATGTTATTTATTGTGAAGGGGAAAAGGAGCATATTCTTGTTGAAGTGGCGATGCAACACAATGACTCTTATACGGAAAATATTTACACCTTCGTAAACAATATCAATACTCCGGAAGGGGGAACCCACCTCACCGGTTTTAAAAATGCCTTAACCAAGACCTTTAATGATTATGCAAGACAGAATAAGCTTTTAAAGGACAGTGAGCCGAATCTTTCCGGAGAGGATATCCGCGAGGGCTTAACCTGTATCATTTCCGTAAAAATTGAAGATCCGCAGTTTGAAGGACAGACCAAGCAAAAGCTCGGTACTTCTGAAGCGCAGGTTGCCGTACAGGGTATTGTTTCCGAACAGTTAACTTATTTCTTAGAGCAAAACCCGGCTGTAGCCAGAGTCATGTGCGAAAAATCCATTATGGCGCAAAGAGCAAGAGCCGCGGCAAGAAAGGCGAGAGATTTAACAAGACGAAAGTCGGCACTGGACGGGGTGGGACTTCCCGGAAAGCTTGCCGATTGCAGCAGTAAAGATGCGGAACGCTGTGAAATCTTTATCGTAGAGGGAGACTCCGCACTGGGACCTGCGAAAGAGGGAAGAAATCCGCAAACGCAGGCGGTACTTCCTCTTCGCGGAAAAGTCCTGAATGTGCAAAAAGCAAGACTCGATCGAATTTATGCCAATGAAGAAATCAAGGGTATGATTACCGCCTTCGGAACGGGAATCAATGAGGACTTTGACTTATCGAAACTCCGTTATCATAAGATTATCATTATGACGGATGCCGATGTGGATGGTGCACATATTGCGACTTTGATGTTGACTTTCATCTACAATTTCATGCCGGAATTGATTAAGGAAGGGCACGTTTACCTTGCGCAACCTCCTCTTTTCAACATTACGAAAAATAAAAAGCATTACTATGCTTATTCTGATGAGGAGTATCAGAATATCTTGAAGGAAATCGGTGCGGAAGGTGCGGATGTATCCCGTTTCAAAGGTTTGGGAGAAATGGATACGGAAGAGCTCGCGGAAACGACGATGGATCCGGAAACAAGAACCCTTCTTCGTGTCAACATGGAAGAAGATGACAAGGCGGAGCTCGATATTACCTTTACTACCTTGATGGGAGATCAGGTAGAACCGAGAAGAGAGTTTATTGAGAAAAATGCCCGTTATGTGAAGAATCTCGATGTATAGGAGGTAGACTTTGGAACCGAATATTTTCGATAAGGTGCAGGATGTTGATTTAAAGAAAACGATGGAGAATTCCTACATCGACTATGCGATGAGTGTTATCGTATCCAGAGCGATTCCGGATGTACGGGACGGTTTGAAACCGGTACAGAGAAGAGTGCTCTATGCTTTACAAACGCTCGGCGTAACACCGGATAAGAAGACGAAGAAGTGTGCCACCATCGTAGGAGAGACGATGGGTAAGTATCATCCGCACGGAGATTCTTCCATCTACGGTTCTCTTGTATACATGGGACAGCCATGGTCCATGCGCTATGTCTTGATTGATAAGCAGGGAAATTTCGGTTCGGAAGATGGAGACAGTCCCGCCGCAATGCGTTATACCGAGGCAAAGATGTCCAAGATGGCAGCGGAGATGCTTTCCGGAATCAACAAGAATACAGTTGATTTCATGCCGAACTTTTCTAATGAGTATGATGAGCCGACGGTCCTTCCGGCACGTTTTCCGAACCTCCTTGTAAACGGTGCAACCGGTATTGCGGTCGGCATGTCCACCAATATCCCGCCGCATAATCTTAGGGAAGTCATTGCCGGCGTGGATAAAATTATTGACAATCGTATTGAAGGAAGAAAGACGGAAATTGAGGAGCTTCTTCCCATTGTGAAGGGACCCGATTTTCCAACCGGCGCAACCATTCTCGGAAAAAGGGATGTGGAAGAGGCATACCGTACCGGAAGAGGAAAAGTGAAGATGCGCGCCGTTTGCGAAATTGAAACCATGGCAAACGGAAAAAACCGGATTGTGGTGAAGGAACTACCCTATCTGGTTTATCGTTCCCGGGTCATCGAGAAGATTGCTGATCTGGTGAAAGACAAGAAAATCGACGGAATAACCTATATCCATGATGCGGCGGGAAAAAACTCGCAGGCGAAAATCAACATTGAACTCCGAAAGGATGTGAATCCGCAGGTCATTTTAAACCAGCTTTACAAGCATACACAGTTACAGGAAACTTTCGGTGTGATTATGCTTTGTATCGTAAACGGGGAACCGCGGATTCTGAATCTCCTTCAGATTCTGGAAGAGTTCTTAGGACATCAGATCAATGTAGTACGAAGAAGAACAGAGTACGACCTCCAAAAGTGTGAAGACAGAGCGCATATTTTAGAGGGATTGTTAAAGGCGCTTGACCATATCGATGAAATCGTTGCCATGATTCGTGCTGCGAAAAATGTGGAAGAGGCGAAGCAGAATTTAATTACCCGATTCGGCTTCACAGACGTACAGGCGCAGGCAATCGTGGATATGCGTCTTCGTGCATTGACCGGTTTGGAAAGAGAAAGACTGGAGAATGAGTACAAGGATCTTCTTACAAAGATTGCTTACTATAAAGAGATATTGGGAAATGAAAATAAATTGCTTTCTGTGATTCGGGAAGAGTTAGATGCCATCGCAGAGAAGTATGGGGATGACCGGAAGACACAGTTTAGTTTTGATAAAGATTTTCAGGCGGAAGACTTTATCTCGGATGATGATGTGGTGATTACGTCTACCAGTCTCGGATATATTAAGCGGATGTCACCGGAGCATTTCCATCAGCAGAATCGAGGCGGAAAAGGCATCAAGGGGATGCAAACTATAGAAAATGATTACATTGAAGACCTTTTTATGACGACCAATCATCATCATATTCTGTTTTTCACGAACCAGGGAAGGGTCTTCCGGATTAAGGGATATGAGATTCCGGAGGCAAGCAGAACTTCTCGGGGAACAGCCCTTGTGAACTTACTTTCTTAACAGGAAAATGAAAAAGTCACGGCAACCCTTTGTCTTAGAGATACGAATGAAGAAAAGTACCTCATCTTGACCACGAAGAAGGGAATCATCAAAAAGACGGAGCTCGTCCAATTTGCCAATGTCCGTAAAAACGGGATGATTGCCATCACCTTAAATGAAGGGGACCAGCTGATAGAGGCGAAGGTTCTTTCGGAAAAGGAGGATATTTTCCTAGTTACCAG
>CAUSIX010000202.1:0-3875 GCA_963531555.1 uncultured Oribacterium sp. | reverse complement strand
GACCTATATTGCTTAGAAAACTATTTTGATTTTTTACAGCCCCTATCTCTTTATTCCTCCGTCATTCCCTTCATACGAATGAAATGGAAGACTCTTCTTCCCGTCTCTTCCTCAAAGCCTCTCAGCCTTGCTAAGAAATCTTCTTCAAATAAAATGTCGGATACGATGGCAAACTCATCCTGTCTGCCCTTCAACACGATTGGCTTAAGCGCTTCTCCCCCATCCAGGAAGTAAGACTTAAGCTCCTTCTGAATCCCCTCGGCTGTTCCCTCAATACGAAGAAAATACCGGAAGGCATTGGAGCCCATCGGCTCAATTTCAATCATCTTTTCCGACCAGCCGATTCCCTGAAAATGATTCTTATGCCTTGCCGCCGCAATAATGTCGGAAACCACTGCACTGGCTGTCGGAAGCTTCCCTGCGCCTTTTCCGTAAAGCATGGTATTTCCCAGGCAATTTCCCACAATACGAATGCCGTTATACACCCCGTTTACAAAGTAAAGCGGATCATCCTTTCCCACCATAATGGGGGCAACATAGGCAAAATATTTATCCTCCACCGTCTCTACGGAGCCCAAAAGACGAATATGGTAATCCATTTGCTTCGCATAGGCCATATCCATATCCGAAATTTCCCGGATGCCTTCCGTATGAATATCTTCGTGACGGCAACGCATGCCGGAAGACATGGAAAGAAGAATCGCGGTTTTTCTGGAGGTATCAAAGCCGTCCACATCGGCGGACGGGTCCTTTTCCGCATAGCCGAGCCGCTGTGCTTCCTTTAAGGTATCGGCAAAGGTGGAGCCCTCATCCTTCATTTTACTTAAGATGAAATTACTGGTTCCGTTTAAAATACCGGTAATCTCCGTCACATTTTCCCCTGCGTAATTATGATAAAGGGTACGAATAACCGGAATCCCGCCACCTACGGAGGCTTCAAAGTAGAAATTACAGTTATGCTCCTTTGCCGTACGCATGAGCTTCGACCCGCAGGCGTCCACTACCGCCTTGTTGGAACTTACCACATGCTTTCCCTTTTCCAGACAACTCATGATATATTCATAAGCAGGATGGATACCGCCTATCGCCTCCACCACAAGCTCTACTTCCGGATCCTTTTCAATCACGGAAAAGTCCGTCGTGATGAGCTCATCAGGAACACCGGGGATATGCTCTCTTCGTGCCAAAATATACTTGATTTCAATCTTGTCTCCGCCTTTTTTTTCTACTTGTTCGCGGTTTAATTCCAATACCTCTTTTACTCCGGATCCGACTGTCCCAAATCCCATAATGGCAATCTTCATGCCTCTACCCCTTTTTCTATATATTTTATCTGTTTAAGAAAAGTGATTTCCGATTTTTCTCTTCTTCATTCACAACTTGCCTTAGCAAAAAAATCTGTACTAATCATTTCCGGAAACTTTTCTGTCCGGACATCCGAGCTGCATCCATTTAAGATATGCCGTAATAAATCGGTCAATGTCTCCGTCCAATACCGCATCGGTATTTCCCGTCTCTTCTCCGGTACGGAGATCTTTCACCATTCTGTAAGGTTGCAAGACATAAGAACGAATCTGAGAGCCCCAGCCGTTATCCTTCACTTCTCCACGAATACCGGCAAGCTTCGCTTCCTGCTCCTCTTTCTCCTTTAAATACAACTTCGTTTTCAGCATCTGCATCGCCTTATTCTTGTTTTGAATCTGGGAGCGTTCTTCCTGACAGGCTACCACAAAACCGCTTGGAATATGAATCAAACGCACTGCGGAGGAGGTCTTGTTGATATGCTGTCCACCGGCGCCGGAGGCACGGAAAACCTCCATCTTAATGTCCTCTTCTCTCACATCGATATCAATGTCCGTCTCAATATCCGGCATCACGTCACAGGAAACAAAGGAGGTTTGCCTCTTTCCCTGCGCATTGAAGGGAGAAATCCGCACCAGGCGATGAATCCCCGACTCCGAGCGAAGATAGCCATAGGCATACTGTCCCACCACTTCCATGGTGACAGACTTGATTCCGGCCTCATCTCCGTCCAGATAATCCAAAATCTTTACGGCAAATCCGTGGCGCTCCGCCCAACGGGTATACATCCTGTAAAGAATTCCCGCCCAGTCGTTTGCTTCCGTTCCGCCTGCTCCGGCATTTAAGCGGAGAATGACATTCATACTGTCATACTCTCCCGAAAGAAGAAGCGTCGTATTCATGTTTTCCAGTTCTTCCGAGAAACGTGCCAGCATCTCTTTGATTTCCGGAATCACGGAGGCATCCTCTTCTTCCTTTCCCATCTGAATCAAGGCATCAATATCCTCGTAGTCTTCCTTCAGCTTTAAAAAACCTTCCACCTCATCCTTTAAGTGGCTCGCCTCCGTGGATAGCTTATTTCCTTTTTCCGCATCCGCCCAGAAATCCGGCTCCTCCATCATTCTGTCCAGCTCTGCGATTCTCTTTTTCTTATTGTTTAGGTCCAGAGCCTGCTCTAATTGTTTAAGCGGCTCTTCCTTCGTATTTAATTCCGATTTGAATTGCTCAAATTCAATCACAGAGGCTCCTCCCTTTCTTTGTCACTTCTTCCTCTCTATCAAAGTCGGAAAGCGTTCTACTTCTCCTTCTGATAAATATTCTGTCCGTGGCAATTTTTATACTTCTTTCCGGAACCGCAGGGACAGGGATCGTTCGGATAAATCTTTCTGCCTTCTCTCATCTTCGGTGCTCTTACCGCCGACTCATCACGGTTTGTCGCAAGAGGCTTCGCCACCTGCTCTCTTTCCACCTTCTGCTCGAGTTTTATCTGATAAAGCACACGTACCGTTTCTTCCTGTATGCTTCTCATCATCTCCTGGAACATCTCATAACCGGCAATCTTGTACTCTACAAGCGGATCCTTTTGACCGTAAGCCTGCAAGCCAATTCCGTCACGAAGAATATCCATATCGTCGATATGGCTCATCCATTTCTGATCCATGACCTTTAAGAGGATAACGCGCTCCGCCTCTCGCATCTGCTCCGGATTCGGGAATTCCGCTTCTTTTTCCTCGTAAAGACGAATTGCTCTTTCCTTCAACTTCTGTGCAAGCTCATCTCTGGTCATGTCCTTAAACTCTTCCTCGGAAAAATTCAATTTTCCTAAAGGAATAATCTGCATCAGAGTATCATTTAAGCCCTGGAAATCCCAGTCCTTAGGACTGTCACTGTCCACAATGTTTTCATTAACATAGAAATCCACGATATCGGTGATAAAGCGGGTAATGAGCGGACGCATATTGTCTCCCTCAAGTACCTTCTCTCTTTCCGCATAAACCACATCTCTCTGGTCATTGTTTACTTCATCATACTTGAGAAGATTCTCACGGATTCCATAGTTGTTTAACTCAATCTTCTCCTGTGCCTTTTCAATCGCATGGGAAAGCATCTTATGATGAATCCGCTCTCCGTCAGGTACACCCAGAGCCTCAAACATGCCCATCAGTCTTTCCGATCCGAAGAGACGCATAAGGTCATCCTCCAAGGAAATGAAAAACTGAGACTGCCCGGGGTCTCCCTGTCTTCCCGCACGTCCGCGGAGCTGATTATCAATACGTCTCGATTCATGACGCTCCGTACCCACGATATGAAGACCGCCTGCCGCTCTTGCTTCCTCATCAAGCTTAATATCGGTACCACGTCCGGCCATGTTGGTCGCAATGGTTACCGCACCGTGAACACCGGCTTCCGCGATAATCGCCGCCTCCTGCTCATGGAACTTCGCATTTAAGACATTGTGCTTAATCCCGCGCCTTTTCAGCATACCGGACAGAAGCTCGGAAGTCTCAATCGCTATGGTACCTACAAGCACAGGGGCACCGGTCTCATGGATTGCCTCAATCTCATCGACAACC
>CAUSIX010000201.1:0-3881 GCA_963531555.1 uncultured Oribacterium sp. | reverse complement strand
TTCGGCCTTACCTCTTGCAAGCATGAATAAGAACAGCGGAAAAGGCGGATTTTCGTTCTAGTTTGATTTTTCCTGTCAGAGAACGCCCGGCATAGCAAAAGAGAATCGGTAAAGCCGATTCTCTTTTTTTCAAATCCATTTTATGAATTTCTTAGATTATTATAAGAACTGTGCTTATTGACAAAGGAGCGCAGAGTGTTAAAATATGAAAACGGTTTTCGTTTTATAAATAAGAGAACGAGAAGATATTCCTATATTTACTATAGTACAGGATTAGAAAAGGAAGGACGGAGACGGAGGAAGTATGGCTGAAAAAACCATTTATAAGACCCAACATAAAGAGGAGCTTTTATCCTACCTTTCCACTTGTCCCGGTATGCATTTTACCGTATCAGATCTTGTTTCTCATTTTCGGGAGGAGGGAAAACCAATCGGCACAACCACGGTTTATCGCCAGTTGGAGCGACTGTGTGAAAAAGGAGTGGTAAACAAATACATCATCGACCAGAACAGTCCGGCTTGCTTTGAGTATGTCGGGGAAGGGGAAAAGGCGGAGGAAGTCCATTCCTGTTTTCACTGTAAGTGCAATGTCTGCGGGAAGCTCATTCACTTACACTGCCATGACCTTGAGGGGATGATGCAACACCTCCTTACGCACCACGGTTTTCACTGGGATTCCAAGAAAACGGTCTTCTACGGATTATGTGCAGACTGTGCCAAGAAAAAGGAGCAGAACAAACTATAGTATTTCCAAGAAAGGAGCCTCAAGATGAGACTGAAAAAATGTATTTTAGCGGGAGGAATCTTGCTTTCCACCGCGTTACTGTTTGCCTGTGGAAACAAGGCCGGTAAAGAAGCGGAGACGAGCGCTGCCGTGTCCACGGATGCGGAAAAGACTGCAGAGACGGAGAAGAATACGGATGCACCAAGTGAGGGAAATAAGCTTAAAATTGTAACAACAAACTTCCCGTCGTATGATTTTGCGCGCGCAATCACAAAGGAAGATGCAGAGGTCACCATGCTGGTTAAACCGGGAGCGGAAACGCACAGTTTTGAACCGAGTCCGCAGGACATTATCACCATTCAGAATGCGGATCTCTTTATCTATACTGGCGGAGACAGCGACGAATGGGTAGACGGAATTCTGGAATCCGTGCAGAATAAAAATTTCCATGTGTTTAAGATGATGGATGCCGTAAATCTCATCGAAGAAGAGACGGTAGAAGGCATGCAGGAAGAAGAGCATGAGCATGACCATGCGGATGCAGACCATGCGAATGAGGAAGCAGACCATGACCATGAAAAAGCGGATCAGGCAGAAGAGCATGAAGAGGAAGGTCCGGAAATGGACGAGCATGTTTGGACTTCCCCGAAAAATGCCATTACCATTGTAGAAAAGCTGGAAGAGACTCTTTCCGGACTTGATGAGAGCCATAAAGACAGTTTCAAGGCAAACAGTGAGTCTTATGTTAAGGAACTTGAAGAGTTGGACAAGAGTTTCAAAGAGGTAGTGGATAGCGGAAAGAGAAAAGAAATCATTGTGGCGGATCGTTTCCCCTTTGCTTATTTTTGTAAGGAATACGGCTTAAGCTACTTTGCCGCTTTTCCGGGATGCTCAACCGATACCCAGCCGTCTGCAGCAACCATTGCTTTCTTAACGGATAAGGTTAAGGAAGATAAGATTCCGGTTGTTTTCCATATCGAAATGGGAAATGAGGATATGGTCAATGCCATCAGTAAAGATACCGGGGCAAAGAAGCTGCTTCTTAATTCCGTGCACAATGTGACAGACAGCGATTTTAAGGCAGGAAAGACCTATGTGGATCTGATGAAGCCGAATGTGGAAGCTTTAAAGGAGGCGTTAAACTAGATGTCCTATATATCCCTTAACAATGTTGGATTTTCCTACGAGGGAAAGACGGTATTGTCCGATATTCATTTCTCCGTAGAAAAAGGCGACTACCTTTGTATTGTTGGGGAAAACGGCGCAGGAAAAAGTACCCTTTTGAAGGGACTTTTGGGCTTAAAGAAAGCGAGTGAAGGGAGCATTGTCTTCGGAGACGGTTTGAAGGCAAATGAAATCGGCTACCTTCCCCAGCAAACCGAAAGCCAAAAGGATTTTCCCGCCAGCTGTTATGAGGTAGTAGAGTCGGGTAGATTAAATAAACTTTCGTTTTTTCCTTTTTATCGAAAGGAAGATAAGAAGAGCGTGGAAGACGCTATGGAGTACTTAAAGGTGACAGGTCTTAAGAAGTCTTGCTTCAGAGATCTGTCCGGAGGACAACGGCAGAGGGTTCTTTTGGCAAGAGCCCTCTGTGCCAGCGAAAAACTCCTCGTGGTGGATGAGCCGGTTGCCGGACTGGATCCTCTCGCACAGAAAGAGCTCTATGAAATGCTCGATAAGTTAAATAAAGAAAAGGGGATGACCATTATCATGGTTTCTCATGATGTGAAGGAAGTGGTGCAGCGTGCAAAAACCATTCTGCATCTTGACCGTACACAGCGCTTTTTCGGAAGTGCAGAGGACTATCTTTCCTCGAAGTGGGGGAAACTTTTGGTAAAGGAGGAAGAAAATGCTTAATTCTTTACTGAAAATGTTCCAGTACGACTTTATGATTCGTGCTCTTGTGGTTGGAGGTCTCGTATCTTTGTGCTCCGCCCTTCTTGGAACAAGCCTTGTCTTAAAGCGCTATTCCATGATTGGAGACGGTCTTTCCCATGTGGGCTTTGCGGCATTGGCCATAGCTTATGCCCTTAATTTCGCACCGATGTCGGTATCCATTCCGGTCTGTGTGGTAGCGGCATTTTTCCTTCTGCAATTGGAAGAAAGCTCCAAAATAAAGGGGGACGCGGCTACGGCATTGCTTTGCAGCGGGGCTTTGGCGGTAGGCGTTATGACGATATCCCTAACATCCGGAATGAATACGGATGTGTGTAACTATATGTTCGGATCCATCCTAGCCATCAGTCCTTCGGATCTTCGACTTTCCGTCGTTCTTTCCGTAGTGGTTTTATTCTTATACATTGTATTTTACCCGCGTATTTTTGCGGTAACCTTTGATGAAAGTTTTGCGAAGGCCAGCGGTACCAATACACGCTTTTACAATATGGTTCTGGCGCTTCTTACCTCCATTACCATTGTGCTCGGTATGCGCATGATGGGAACCTTGCTGATTTCCAGCTTGATTGTATTCCCCTCCATTACCGCGATGCGGGTTTGCAAGAACTTCCTTTCGACAATTCTTTTAGCGGCACTTCTTTCGCTCTTCGGTTTTATTGTCGGAATCAGCCTGTCCTTTTTACACAGTATTCCTACAGGAGCGTCCATTGTTATTGTAGATATGATTTTGTTTTTTATTTTCCTTTCTGTGGAAGCGGTACGTAATCGGAAAAGCTAGGAGGTTGGAAATGGAAGAGATATCTAAAAAAAACAGTAGAGATAGCAGAAATATCGGTATGAATAGTAGTATGGATAGCAGACCGGACAAGCGTTTCATGAAGTCCGCTATAGGCAGCAGAGTTTATAAAAAAATCTTCTCATTGCTATTATTTTTTGTGCTTTGCTTAGCACTTACTTCCTGTAAAAAAGCGAATAATATCAGAAAAGTAGGGAGTAATGCCGGAGTAGAAAGTTCGGGAGAGAATGCTTCTTCCCTTTCGGAAGAGGAAGCTCTCAAGCAGGCTAAGGAATTGGAGAGCTTGGAACAAAAAGAGCAGGAATCTCTTGATAAGGAATATGGAACCGAAGCTTCTTCTGAAGCGGAGGGAAAAGAGAGTGGAGAAGCCTCCGATAAGAAGAGTGCAGGAGCAGATGTAAAAGAGAGCGAAAAGGGAGAAGGCGCCTATCCCTATGACGACTACCCCTATGATCCGAAAGAGGA
>CAUSIX010000200.1:0-3898 GCA_963531555.1 uncultured Oribacterium sp. | reverse complement strand
GCCGCTTATTGAGGAAAATGAATATCGAGAGAAACGAAAGATTCCGGAGCTTGTTATCGCGATAGATACTTCTTATTCCACCAAGGGAGAAATGGTAAAGCGCTTTTTGGAAGAAGCTATAGCAATTTTAGCGGATAAAGAAGCCTTCTTCACTAAATGCCGGGTGCACATCATAGAGTGTGATGATAGAATTCGGAAGGATCTTTTGGTGGAAGACGCGGAAGAGATGGAACGCTACCGGGAAAGATTCGAGGTGAGCGGCGGTTACGGCACGGATTTTCGACCGGTTTTTCATTATATTGAAGATTTGCAGAAAAAGGGGGAACTGAAGGAACTTAAGGCTCTTCTGTATTTTACGGACGGAAGAGGAAGGTATCCGAAATATGCCCCAAGCTATACCGCGGCATTTATTTTCCCGAGAGGAGAAGATATTGACGATGAAAATGCCCCGTTCTGGGCATTGAAGTTGTATATTTAAGCGGTTAATCTTTATCTTTAGACTGAGCATTCTGAACGAAAAGATAAAAATTGCCATGCAATGAGTTTGGTTTATCTATTCCGGAATAAGAAAAGAAGAATCGGAATTACTGATAGACTAGGCTGTCAAAAGCCACTATATCAATTATTATGGAGTAGAAGAAGATGAATATACAAGAAGCAAAGGAAGAAATAAAAAGAACGGTGGAAGCCTATCATAAGAGAGACGAGGACGGAAGCTATAAGATTCCCGTGGAAAAGCAAAGGCCTCTTTTTCTGATGGGACCTCCCGGAATCGGAAAGACGGCGATTGTGGAGCAGGTAGCGGAAGAGCTCGGCATCAATCTGATTTCCTATACAATCACCCACCACACAAGGCAGTCTGCCATCGGTCTTCCCTTTATTTCCAAGAAAATCTATGGGGAAAAGGAGTATTCGGTTACGGAGTATACCATGTCCGAAATTGTGGCTTCGGTCTATGAGCAGATTGAGCGGACCGGTATTGAAGAGGGGATTCTGTTCCTTGACGAAATCAATGCAGTTTCCGAAACACTTTCCCCGACCATGCTGCAGTTTTTACAGTATAAAACCTTCGGTATGCACCGTGTGCCGGAAGGCTTTATTATTGTGACGGCAGGGAATCCTTCCGAATTTAATAAGTCTGTTCGGGACTTTGATATTGCAACCTTAGACAGACTTCGTAAAATCGATATTGAAGAGGATTTTCAAAGCTTTAAGAGCTATGCCTATCAGGCAGGAGTTCATGGCGCCATTACCTCTTATTTGGAGATTAAGAAAGACCGCTTTTATTTTGTGAAGCAGGACATCGAGGGGAAACGCTATGTGACTGCGCGTTCATGGGAAGACCTTTCAAAGCTTTTGCAGGTCTATGAGGAATTGCAGTATCCCTTGGAAAAGGAGCTTTGTCAGGAATATCTTGCCGACCCGGAGGTGGCGGAGGACTTTGCGCTCTACTACAGTCTTTATCAGAAATACAGAGAGATTTATCATGTGCCGGATATTTTGGAAGGAGCGGAAATGAAAGAGACAAGGCTCTTCTTGGAAGCACCTTTTGATGAGAAGCTGAGTCTCTTATCTCTTCTTACGGATGCCTTGCAAATTGCTTTTACGGATTATGTGAAAAAGAAGGAATTGCTGTCCCGTATTTTCCGTTTCTTGAAAAAAATGAAGGAAAGTCTTTCGGAAGTTTCGGTTTCACAGGCGTTGGAAGAAGAAATACAGCGCCAGAGAAAGAGAATAGCGACCTTAAAGGAAGCAAGGATGCTTTCCAAAAAGGAGGAGAGTATTCGTTTGCAACTCATCCAAATGCTCGGAGATTTTTACTCTGTACTAAAGGAGAGAAATTCCACTGAGGATGCAGGAAGTAGAGAGGATAGGGAAGAAAATGAAGAGAATTTCAGCTTTATCAAAGATTGCTTTAGAGTAAAAGAGGAAGAACGGCAGCGGGAGGTGGAAAAGACCGGAAAAATGCTCAGTAATGCCTTGAATTTCCTCGGAAATACCTTCGGAGAGGGACAGGAGCTGCTCCTTTTCCTTTCGGAGCTTACGAAGAGTCCATATGCACTCAGTTTCCTTTCCGATGTGGGAAATGAGACTTACTCGCGCTACAATCAGTATTTGCTTCTTAAAGACAAGCAGAAGGCTCTGCAGGAAGAGGCGAAAGAGGCTTTGAGAAGCTAAGATGGAAAGCTGAATCAGGTAAACGGACAACAATGGAAAATAAGGAAAAGCCATGCATTGCAATAGAAGTATAGGGAAGAAGGATTAGGGATTAAGTATTGGAGCTTAGTGAAGGCGGAGTAACAGAAGAGAATGAACAGCATAATTTTTATCATGGAAATGATTGGAACAGTGGCCTTTGCTATTTCCGGAGTCCTTGCGGCAAAGGAAAAGAAAATGGATCTTTTTGGCGCGGTGACGCTTGGATGTACCACGGCAGTTGGCGGTGGGATGGTTCGAGATTTAATTCTGGGACAAACGCCGCCTATTATGTTTTTACAACCGATTTATACGGAAGTGGCATTTGTGACAAGCATCCTCTACTTTGTATTTGAAAAAAGAGCCCAAAGACAAAGCGGAGAACATGTTACGAACTTACTGTATATTGCGGACAGCGTAGGACTCGGTGTCTTTGTTGTTGTGGGAAGTCTTGCGGCCTTCCGTGCCGGATATGGAAGTAGTCTTTTTCTTTGTACTTTCGTAGGAGTTCTGACCGGAATCGGCGGCGGGCTGCTTCGGGATATGCTTTCTGCAGAGCTTCCTATCATCATGAGAAAACGAGTTTATGGACTTGCTGCTATTTTTGGAGCGCTGAGCTTTTCCCTCCTTATGGAGTGGCATTATGAAGAGGAAGTTGCCATATTCTCCGAGGTCAGCATTACCGCCCTTATCCGTTTTCTTGCGATTTACTATCATTGGAATCTGCCGTCGTTTAAAGAAACGTAGAGATTATGCCTAAGAACTTGAAAGAAGGTGTTTTTTTCCTTCGGGAGAGTAATAAAGAATGAACTCTTGATAAATAGGAGGAATGGGCGATGAGAGAAGAATATGACGAAGAGCATTTAATGAAAAAATTATGTTATACGGTTAAATTGCTGTGGGATAAGGAAACTGATGTTTGGGTGGCTTTAAGTGAAGATATAAAGGGCTTAACGATGGAAAGTGATTCAGTCGATATATTAATTGAGCGGGTGCGCGGGGCGGTTCCTGAACTTTTAAAATTAAATCATCAGCGAATAGATGCTACCGAGATCAGTTTTAAGACTGAACGAATAGATGATATTTGTAATAAAAAAATTCTGTCTAGAGACAGAGTGGCAAGTGACACTGAAGTAGTACAAATTAAAACGCAAAGAGGGAAGAATATGTTACAGCCGGAGTTAGTGAGTGTTTCCCCTGAAGAGGGATATAAACTTCTGCTTTCTTATAAAAATGGAGAAAAGAGAATTTTTGATGTTGCACCGTATATTTGCGGTTCATGGTTTGGAGAGCTGAAAGATCCTGAAATATTTAAAAGAGTAAGAGTTTCTCATCATACTGTTGAGTGGGAACACGGGCAGGATATTGCACCGCATGAGCTGTATAATTATTCTACGCTTGTTTCTTTTACTGCGCCTATATTATAATGGGCGCACATGTATATCAATAGTATAAGTGTTCAAATATTCAGAAAATATTTCATATACTTTGTATAGTTGTCCAAATATAAAGATTGCGCCATAAGATTTGATGACCCGGAGCACTCCAAAGGAGAAGAAAGGTTTTTACTTATAGGAGCGACCGCAAAAGGATTACTGATGGTTTGCCATTGTTACAGGGAAGAGGGCGAAGTTATTAGGCTTATATCTGCAAGGAAGGCGACAAAGAGTGAAAGATTAATTTATATAAAGACTAACTATTA
>CAUSIX010000199.1:0-3901 GCA_963531555.1 uncultured Oribacterium sp. | reverse complement strand
ATAAAGTGCATGAAACATGCACTTTTTAAAAACCTTGTAAGGTTTTCCTCTTTCCGTTATGATACAGGAAGTTAGGCTTCTATGATATAGGGCTTTAGTGTATCTACGATTTCGTCCAATTTATCCTCATCCGCATGAATGTTTAAATCGATAGGTTTGGATAAATCTAAAGAGAAGATACCCATAATAGACTTAGCATCAATAACATAACGGCCGGAAACCAAATCAAAATCAACATCCGTAAAGCGAACAAGGTCGTTTACGAAGGATTTTACTTTATCAATAGAGTTCAGGGAAATACGAACTGTTTTCATTAGATAATCCTCCTTTTTTATGATGGTTTCATTGTAGTGAGGAAGCATTTTAAAGTCAAGTAAAGATAAGGGAGAATGGCAAAAAGATAAGGCCATGCTAAGTAAGGGAGAATCGTAAAAAATAAAGTGATTCTATGTAAGGAAGAAAGGGATAAAAGATGGAATTAAAAGGACTGCGCTTTGCCATGCACAACTTAGGTTGTAAGGTTAATTCTTATGAGGCGGAGGCGATGAGCGAAGCAATCCTAAAAGAAGGGGCAACGCCGGTGCCCTTCCACGAAGAAGCGGATATTTACTTAATCAATACCTGTTCCGTAACGAATATTGCGGACAGAAAGTCGAGGCAGATGATTCACCAAGCGAAGGAGCGGACTCCGGATGCCCTTGTGATTGCGACAGGCTGCTATGTGGAAGGAAAGAAGGAGGAACTGAAAAAAGATAAGGGAATCGATATCCTGATCGGAAACAGCGGGAAAGGGAAAATCGTAGAACTGATTAAAGCCTATCGGGACGCCATGCTGGAAAATGACGGCAGAATAGAAGATGATTTGTCTCCTATTAAGGAAGAAGGAAAGTATGAAAATCTTTTTCTTTCGAAACCTCTTGACAGAAGCCGCGCCTTTGTGAAGATTCAGGACGGTTGCAATCAGTTTTGCTCTTACTGCATTATCCCCTATGTGAGAGGAAGAATTCGGAGTAGGAAGATAGAGGACTGCCTTACGGAAATCGAGCGTCTTGGACAGGAAGGCATTTCCGAAATCGTGCTTACGGGAATACACCTTTCTTCTTACGGCTTGGATTTTCAAAATCTTTCCTATGAATATGCCAGTAGAAATGAAGAAAGTGGAGAGGCACTTCTTTCTCTCATCGAAAGAATCGGAGAAATCCCTTCGATTAAGCGAATACGTTTAGGGAGTTTAGAGCCGAGAGTCATCACGGAGAACTTCGTTTCCCGCTTGAAAGCTGTAGAGGGCATCTGTCCGCATTTTCACCTTTCCCTGCAAAGCGGAGCGGCTAAGACTTTAAAGGAAATGAATCGGCACTATACAAAGGAAGAATTTAAGGAAGCGGTAGACTGCATAAGAAGAGCATTTCCGCTTGCGGCGATTACTACGGATGTTATCGTGGGCTTCCCCGGAGAGACGGAAGCGGATTTTCAGGAGTCGAAGAACTTCATTTCGGAAATAGGCTTCTATGATATGCACATTTTCAAATATTCCCGCAGAAAGGGAACCCGTGCGGATGAGATGCAGGGGCAGATTACGGAAAAAGTGAAGAAGGAACGCTCGAAGATTCTCTTAGACTTTGCACTTCAGGATTCGGAAAAGTTCAGAGAGCAATTTATAGGGAAAAGGACGGACGTTTTGATAGAAGAAGTGCGTGAGATGGAAGGACAAAAATATTACACCGGCTTTAATAAGGAGTACATCCGATTCTATATCCCTGTTCAGAAAAACAATTCTATATATGAAAGCACTTCGCTTCCGGGAACTGCCTCTATTACGGAAAATAGTTCTTTAAGGAAAGAGGGAGTAAGAGAAAAAGATAAACAGGGCAGAGTGGAAATCGGACAGATTTATCCTGTTCTTGCAACAAAAGCCATGGAAGAAAGCCTGCTCGGAGAGTTTCTTTCCGAATAAAGCAAAGTTCATAGGAAATTCACAAATCCCTCGGGAAAATTCTTGACATTCTTCTTCCCGGGGGGTATATTATGAACATGTGTTAGCACTCGATATATATGAGTGCCAACAAATTCAAGAAGGAGGAAGGTGGTCTTGTGGATCAGAGAAAGCTTATTATATTGACGACAATAATTAAGAACTATTTAGAGACCGGTGAGCCGGTAGGATCCCGAACCATTAGCAAGTACTCCGGACTGAATTTAAGTTCAGCGACGATTCGGAATGAGATGAGCGATTTGGAAGAGATGGGCTATATTCTACAGCCTCATACTTCTGCGGGTAGAGTTCCTTCCGACAAGGGCTACCGCTTTTATGTGGATCAGCTTATGGCAAAGCAGGAGAGGGATTTATCGGATGTCCGAAGTTCGATGTTTGACAGGATTGAGAAGCTCGAATCCGCTTTACAGTCTCTCGTTAGAAACATAGCGAGTGATACCCATTATACGGCACTCGTTTCCGGCCCCAGGATGGAGAAAAACAAGATTAAGTTCCTACAGATTTCTTTGGTGGAAAGAGGAAAGCTTCTCTTTCTTCTAATGTTTGAAGGAAATATCATTAAGACGATGACGGTAGATATGGATGAGGATTTGGAGCAAAATGCCATTCTCTCCATCAACCTTCTTTTAAACGATGTTCTGGGAGGGCACTGTGTAGAGGAAATTACGGAAGAGTATATCCGTGCACTGCTCGACAGAAGCAGGCACAGAAAGACGATGGAAATTCTTCTTCGAGCTTTAGAAAGTATGATGCGTACGGACGAGCAGGATGTGGAAATCTATACCTCGGGCGCCACGAACATTTTCAAGTATCCGGAACTTATGGATTCGGAAAATGCATCCAAGCTGATTTTTGCTTTGGAGTCCAAGGAAGAGCTTGCAGGGATTTTGCAGGAGACGGAGAAGAAGGATGAGGACAAGAAGAGTATCCAAGTCTATATCGGAAAGGAGAGCCCGTTAGAGGATATGGCGGACTGTGCGTTGGTCACGGCAAAGTACAGGCTTTTGAACGGAATGCACGGAACAATCGGCGTGATCGGGCCTAAGCGAATGGACTATGAAAAGGTACTGGATACCTTGAACAGGTTGATTCATGAAATGGGGGATATTCCCTTACAGTAGGAAGGAGACGTTGTGTCAAAGAAGCATAATGAAGACGAGAAATGGAGGAGGCAGTCGCACGAAGGCGGGCAGCATGAAAGCGAATACAGAGAGGCGGCGTCTTCCGAAGAAGTAAAAACCGCGGAGGAATGCAGTACGGAGAATGATCCCGGGAATGCCGGGGAGCAGGAAGTGCCTAGCGAAGAACAGACTTCTTCTACACAGGCTTCCGGAGAGGATTCGGAGGAGGCTTCTTCCGGAAAAGAAGATTCCGGAAAGGCGGAGAATGCGGAGCTTTTGCAGCTGAAAGATAAATATCTTCGCACCTTGGCGGAATACGAGAACTTCCGAAAGCGTTCCGAGAAGGAAAAGGCGCAGATGTTTGAACTTGGTGCAAAAAGTATTATCGAACAACTTCTTCCCGTAGTTGATAACTTTGAGAGAGCCTTGGAGCATATCCCGGAGGAGGAGAAAGAAAACTCTTTTACAAAGGGTGTGGAAGGAATTTATAAGCAGATTCAGAAAATGTTTTCGGACTGCGATATACAGGCGATTGAGGCGGTAGGGCAGAAGTTCGATCCGGCACTCCACAATGCCGTTATGACGGAAGAAGAGGGAGATGCGGAGGAAGATACCGTAACTGCCGATTTGCAAAAGGGCTATACCTATCGAGGCAATGTGGTCCGCCACTCCATGGTAAAGGTAAAGAAGTAGGGCGAAGATCAAGAATCGATGTGAAGAAAAACCGATGTAAAGAAAAACTGCTGTAAAGATGAAGTGGTGTATAAACAGACGAATAAGCTTTTAA
>CAUSIX010000198.1:0-3901 GCA_963531555.1 uncultured Oribacterium sp. | reverse complement strand
ACGGAGAGACTTATCCTCCGTCCGTGGGAAGAAACGGATGCAGAGGAATGCTATAAATACGCAAAAGATCCGCGAGTAGGTCCGATTGCAGGGTGGCCGGTACACACCAGCGAAGAGGACAGCCGACAGGTTATTAGAGATGTGCTGATGGTACCGGAGACCTACGCTATTGTACTGAAGGAAACAGGACTTCCCATTGGCAGCATCGGCCTTCACCACAATGACCTTGCAGAAAAGGAGGATGAGGCGGAACTTGGTTACTGACTGGGAGTTGATTATTGGGGACAGGGTCTTGTGCCGGAGGCGGCAAGAGAGCTGCTGCGTCATGCCTTTCTTGATCTGAATCTTGTTCGCATCTGGTGTGGTTATTATGATGGCAACGAGAAATCAAAGCGTGTTCAGGAAAAGCTTGGGTTTAAGTATCAATGGACTACCGGAGATGCGCCTGTGCCGCAGATGGGCGAAACAAGAAAGGGACACGTAAGCCTACTGACGAAAGAAGAGTGGCATGGCGGCATTGAAGAAACTTATCGATAAAGATGTTATAATCCGGGAAGGATTAGGGCGAAATACATTTTACAATCGCACAGATAGTAAATGATTTTTCGTCCAAAATTGCGTTAATTTGGACGAAAATAGAAAATGCTGGATAAAAGGGCTAAGGATACGAAAGCAGGTGAAGTGGCTCTAATTTATCGGAAACGGCGGCTCTGCCACCACGGAATAATCAGCACTTGAATGATTTATTCGTATTGGACGGAATTATGAATGTCAATGTAAGAGATAGGATACTTAGAGAAATAGGTCTTGCGGATGAACTTGGTTCAGGAATGCGAAATACCTACAAGTACACACAGCTTTATTCAGGACAAAACCCGCTATTTGAGGAGGGAGATATATTCAGAACGATTATTCCTTTGAAGAAGATAGCGACACAAAAGGTTGGTGGAGGGAATGTCCCTCACGATGTCCCTCACGATGTCCCTCACAGTGTCCCTCACGATGTCCCTCAGGGTAGAGATGAACTGATTGAATTTATCAAAGCACAAGTAAGATTAAATAATAAAATCACAAGACAGGCTATTGCAGAAGGTGCAGGGGTAAGTGTAAAGACGATACAAAGAACTTTGAAGGAAATAGATAATTTGAAGTATGTAGGAAGTGGTAATAGTGGACACTGGGAACTGAATGAATAGAAGTCTTGTATAATAAATGTGGATTATGTAATGCATGGCTCATATAATAGGACGGTTGAGAGTCTTCTGATAAAATACCCTTCAAGACCATTTAATCCGAATATTGCCAATGTTTTTTATTTGGCAGGTTTTATTGAAAGTTGGGGAAGAGGAATCGAAAAATATGTGATGCCTGTAAATCGGATAATTTGCCAATACCGGAATTTACTGTAAATCCAAGTGATATTATGGTGAAGTTTACGGCTTCAGAAGATAGGATTGTTCATGGAACTGAGAGGGTGACTGATAAGGTGACCGATGGTGAGAGAGCAATACTTCAGCTTTTGGAGATTGATCCGGGATACACATATACAGCTATGTCCGTCATATTAAAGTTGAGTCGTAAACTGTGTCGGAAAGAATAAAGAAATGAGAGGAGGGCATTAACATGCCAACAACAATAGAGGTGAATAAACAGAGCGTGGAGATGCTCCTAGGCAGTGGTAAATCAAAGCCGTTTGTTATTCCGGAATACCAGCGCCCCTACGCATGGACAGAGGAGCAAGTAGAAACTCTTTTTGAGGATTTATGGGAATTTACTACTATAAGTGGCGGTGTGGAAAGAGAAAGCTCCTATTTTCTGGGGAGTGTGGTTTCCTACGAAAATGAAAATGGTGAGCAGGAAATTATCGATGGCCAGCAACGTATCACATCGTTATTTCTGCTGTTACGTGCAATTTATACAAAGCTTGTAGCCACTCCTGAATCGGAGAGAACAGCAGAAGCTAATAACTTTATTGGTAAAATTGAACCTACAATCTGGCGCACGGATAAGCTTACCGGTACAGTGGACTTCAAGAATATTCTTTTGACTTCCCGTGTTGTGAATAATGAAGGGAATGAAATTCTACGTGCCATCTTGGAAAGCGGAAAAACAGATGAGAATGCGAAAGATAACTATTCAAGGAATTATCGTTATTTCCAAAAACTGTTTGATAGACATTCTACAGAAAATCCGCTTATGATCTATCAGTTTATTTATGCAGTGTTGAATCAGGCAATTTTACTCCCAATTACCGCGGATACACAGGATACGGCATTAACTATTTTTTCAACATTAAATGATAGAGGATTACCTCTGTCAGATGCTGATATTTTCAAGGCAAAAATTTATAACCAACTTGAAGTGGAAGCTAAGAAAGTATTTATAGAGCGCTGGAAAGATTTGGATGAGCAGGCTACAGATGCAAATGAAAGCATACAGCAGCTCTTCTATTACAATATGTTTTACTACCGAGCACTTGATCAGGATACGAACACAACTACTCCCGGTGTTAGAAAGTATTATGCAGCTAATAAATTTGAACGTTTATATAAGAAAGAACTGTTGGATACTCTCTTCATAATTTTGAATCCGTGGAAGGTTATAAATAAGGGTGAGGAGATTGAAGGCGAAGCTTGGTCTAAGAATAATAAAATAAAACAGACACTGGATATCCTGACTTCCTATCCGAACGAGTTCTGGAAATATCCGGTTGTTATTTATTATGTTTGTTACAGAAACGAAGAGAATTTTGAAACAAGATTTGCACGTTTCTTGAACAAGCTTCTTATGGAGTTGATGACAAAGTATCTGATGATGCCGACAATCAATGCTGTTAAACCGGATATTCTGAAGCTAAATTCTGCCATTGTAGCATCCAATATACCTATTTTTGAGTTTAAGACCGTTGATGTGACGCAGTTGGAGCCTTATATTCATAATCCGAATCGGAATGCAGTACGCATGCTGCTGAAGACACTTGCCTACGAACATCAGGATGAGCTGCTTCCTACTAAGTGGGAAATTGAACATATCTTTCCTCAAAAGTGGCAGACCAATTACTTTCCAAAGGAGTCGGACTCAACTATTAAGGAAAAAATTGAACATATAGGGAATAAGTTGCCCCTTGAAAAGAAACTGAATATTGTTGCCGGCAATGGATACTTTAGTAAAAAGAAAAAAGAGTATATGGTGTCTAAGATTGCTATCACGAATACAATGGGAAGGTCGGAAGTCATGGAATGGAATCTGGACTCTATTATGAAACGAGATCTTCGTATATCGGATGAGATGGCTGAGATTTTTGCCAGATGGAACAGTGAATATTTGAATTTTCCAATCGATAAAGAAAAGGCGGAAGTACCTTCGGAGGAAGACTTAGCCCAAATTGAAGAGTTTAAGAGGAAAGGTTGAATCTAGTAATGAGATAAAAAAGGAGGTTCTATATTTGGCAAAGAAAAAAGACGAAATAAGTATTCGTTCCGGCGCAGCAGAATACTTAACTATGTTGCCTCTGTCGGGAATCAACAGGACGGTGTGGAGGTGTGCCACGAGGACGAAAATATATGGTTGACACAGAAGATGATGGCAACACTATATGACGTAGGTACGAATACATTACTATCATACCAAAAAGATATTCGAAGATAGTGAACTACAGGAGGCTTCAGTTATTCGAAGACTTCGAATAACTGCGCTTGATGGGAAAAGCTACAGTATAAATCATTATTCTTTGGAAATGCTCATCGCCGTAGGCTTTAAGGTCAATTCTGTAGATTGCAGAGTTTATTTTGCCCATTTTGAAAATCTCTGCGGTATTTAAATTAACTAAGTTCATTTCTGCTCCCGGGTCTCAGCTTCTCTAAGAGCACGCTGTATGAAGGCGGACATATTTTCTTTGGGG
>CAUSIX010000197.1:0-3903 GCA_963531555.1 uncultured Oribacterium sp. | reverse complement strand
CAAGAACAGACAGCAGATGCCTTACCGAAGATATGATTACAAGTACCGTCAATAATATTTTGGGCAAAAATGACTTTGATACAGGTCGTATCAAGACGGTGTTTAACTCAAAAAAGGTTACGGATCATCATGCGATTATTCCGACAGTAAGCTCACTGAGTGAAGATTTATCGGGTATTCCTGAGAGTGAAGCAAAGGTATATCGACTGATTTCTAATAAGCTCCATGCAAGTGTGGGCTATCCTTTAGTGGAAAATACAACGAAGATTGTAGCTGAATTTGACGGCTTTCAATTTACGAGTACTGGTAAGGTTATTAAGGACGAGGGCTTTACAAAATATCTTAAAGAATACAAGTTCAATAAGAATGAGGATTTGGAGCTTCCTGATGTAAGCATTGGAGATGTTATTATCATTGAAAATAAAGAGATTAAAGAAAAGTACACTAAACCTCCGAAACACTTTACGGAGGTTATATTCTATGAAGTGTAGATTAGAAAAATAAAAAGGGGGAAAAGTCAATGGCTACAAACAAAAAGATAACTGCCCTCTACGAAAGACTTTCTCGTGATGATGAAATGGTAGGGGACAGTAATTCAATTATAAACCAAAAGAAAATGCTTGAAGATTATGCTAATAAAAATGGCTATACCAATATCTTGCATTTTACCGATGACGGATATTCAGGAGGCTCATTTGAAAGACCGGCTTGGAAGAAACTCATTGAGGGAGTAGAAAATAACATCATAGATACTGTGGTAGTGAAGGACATCATACATCAAAAATTTGAAGAAAAATGCTCATCACACGATATCCGAAGTGAATTTATCAATAAATTAGTTTTAGATACCATAAGAGAAGTAAGCGGAAAACTCTCTAATAAGCATTTTGATATGATGTTAAAAGACTTTGAAACAGAACAAACGGCATTAGAAAAATCAATAGAGCAAACAAAAGACACATTAAGAGATTTTGAAGAAGACAGTATCAGAGCGGATAAGTTTATTGACAAAATAATCGCAAAGAGATATTATTGTACATAGACAATAAGTACACTATTGAAGAGAGGGAAAAAATTTGAACATTATCATAAGTAACAATCGTGACAAACCAATATATGAACAGATAGTTTCGCAGATAAAAAATATGATTATGAGCGAAGAATTGCTTGCTGGAGATAGTCTTCCTTCAATGAGATCATTAGCCAAATCAATTCATGTAAGTGTTATTACAGTTCAAAGAGCATATGAAGAATTGCAGAGAGATGGATTTATAGAAACGGAAATAGGTAGAGGCACTTATGTATTGGCAAGAAACAAAGAATTCTATAAAGAACAACAGCAGAAACGGATAGAAGAATATATGCAATTGGCTATTGAAGCTGCAAAAGAAAATGATATGCCTCTTGAGAAACTGATTAAGATATTAAAAATTTTATACTTGGAGGAATAAATTGATGAATAGTACTTTAATACTAAAAAATGTAAATAAAAAATATGAAAAGTCAAATTTTGCCATCAAAGATATTTCTTTTTCAGTACCTGAAGGAAGCATAGTAGGATTTATCGGTGAGAATGGAGCCGGAAAATCAACGACTATGAATTGTATTCTAAATGTGATTAGAAGAGATAGTGGTACTATTGAGATATTTGGAAGAGAAATGACTGATGAAGATATAGACATCAGAGAGAATATTGGAGTTGTATATGATAGCAATAATTTTCCGGAATATTTGACGGCAAGGCAATTGGCTGACATTTTAGGGAGAATTTATAGTAAATGGGATGATTTTTGTTTTGAACAATTTCTTAGGCGTTTTGGATTGCCTGAATCTCAAAGAATAAAAACCTACTCTCGCGGAATGAGTATGAAGCTTGCAATTGCTGTGGCACTTTCACATGATTCAAAATTGCTTATTTTGGATGAGGCAACAAGTGGTCTTGATCCTATTATGAGAGATGAAATTCTTGATGTGCTTCTTGAATTTGTAAAACAAGAGAACCACTCCATTTTGCTATCTTCACATATTACAAGCGACTTGGAAAAAATAGCTGATTATATTGTTTTTATTCATAATGGTGAAATTATTTTGAATAAAACAAAAGATGAATTGATATATGAATATGGAGTTATCCGTTGTTCAGAAAACGATTTTCATAATATTTTATCGGAAGATATATTATCAAGTATGAAAAAAGATTATCAGATTGATGTGTTAATAAAAAACAGGAAATTGATAGAGAAAAAATATAAAAATTTAATAGTAGACAGCGTATCATTAGATGAAATAATGTTGCTGTTGGTGAAAGGAGAACGAAATGCAAGGATTGATTAGAAATCATTATTATAAAATAGTATCTAAGCTAAAGATACTACTTATATTTATATTTTTTACTGGAGTTTCAATATTGATTTTCGGTGGTAGGGAGGAAATTCCTTTATTTGCTTTTCTATGCATTAATGTTATAGGGTTTCCTTTTATCAGTTCAATTGGTTTAAGAAAAAATAATATTGATAAGTGGAACCAATATATTTTATCCTTACCTGTAAAGAGATGTGAAATAGTAAAGAGTGTATTTGCGACGCAAGCAATTACAATTTTAATTGGAAGTATGCTTTCTGTTATACTATTTCTAACATCATTTTTGATTCATGGGTTTGCATTTTATCGATATATAGATGTAGTCTTGCTATTTTCATCTGCAATAGGAATCAGTTTAATAATGAATGCGATTTTCTTGCCTATTTCTTACTTAGACTCAAATGATAGAACTGAAGCTATGAGTATTATTAGTTTAATAATCTCAGTAGCTATTATGCTAGGTCTAATAGCAGTAATGAATATTTGGCTTGAAAAACCGACAGATATGCAACTTATGATATTTGCAACAGGAAATTTAGTATTATCTATTGCTGTGTTTTTAATATCTTGTTCTTTGACTGTTAGTATTTATTCAAAACAGGACTGTTAGAACCAAAGATTATAAATTGAATATTTATCGTAAGGGGCAATCTGAGCCTGTCAGATTTCCTCGGTTCATGAAAATTAGAACTGTTTTGGAATAAATCCCCCGGTTACACTCCGGAGTAAAGCGTTTGGAGACGCCGGCACTTGCAGAAAACAAGCGACAGCGAAGTTTTCTGCTTAGTACCGTTGCGTCGGAACCGAGCGAGAGCGCCTTTACGCAGGAGTGTATCCGGGGGATTTATCAATTCCTATATTTTCAATTCTACACGCGAATATTCGCCTTCTTGAACTCTTTCTCGAGCTCCCTTCTTTGTGCCTTCTTCTTCATGTCCTCCCGTTTATCGTAAATCTTTTTACCGCGGCAAAGCCCCATGTCGAGTTTTACGAGGCTGCCTTTAAAGTAGAGGCGAAGGGGCATAAGAGTATAGCCCTGCTCCTTGATTTTTCCGAGCAGGCGGTCAATTTCTCTTCTATGGAGGAGAAGCTTTCTATCTCTAAGCGGATCCTTGTTAAAAATATTTCCCCGCTCATAGGGGTTGATGTGCATGCCTACAATGAAGCATTCCCCGTTTCGAATCTGACAAAAGGACTCCTTAATGGAAGCCTGTCCGAGGCGGAGAGATTTGACTTCCGTTCCGAAAAGCTGAATGCCGCATTCCAGACTTTCCTCCACGAAAAAATCATGGAAAGCCTTTTTGTTGTTTGCGATTTGCTTAATGCTGTCTCCCATTTATATTTCCTTTCTGTAATTCGGCTTTATTCTTCCGGTAATTCCGGGGCCGGCACAAAGTCGATAGTCCTGCTCAAGGTATCTACAGCATACACCAGGACGGACATGCTGTCACCGATACGGAAGGTTTTTCCGCTCCGTTCGCCTCTCGTTATCATTTCCTTTTCTATGAAAATAAAATAGTCGTCATTCAGCATACGAAGCGG
>CAUSIX010000196.1:0-3922 GCA_963531555.1 uncultured Oribacterium sp. | reverse complement strand
CCGCAACACCTCCTGCTGCGATAACAGGGATTTTCACGCTATCCACCGTCTGCGGCACGAGGCACATCGTTGTCATTTCTCCGACATGACCTCCGGACTCGCATCCCTCCGCAATCACGGCATCCGCTCCCTGCTTCTCCAGTCTTTCCGCAAGTATCGGCGCAGCTACAACCGGAATGACTTTACAGCCCGCTGTCTTCAGCGCTTCCATATAGATACCGGGATTTCCCGCACCTGTAGTGACTACAGGTACTTTTTCCTCTATACAGATTTGAACCATCTTCTCCGTTTCCGGATTCATGAGCATCAGGTTCACGCCAAAGGGCTTCTCCGTTCTTTCCCGTAAAATTCGGATTTCCTTTCTCAGTCCCTCCGCCTCGCGAATTCCTCCGGTACCAATGAGTCCCAGTGCTCCCGCTTCGGAGCAAGCTGCAGCAAAGCTTCCCGTTGCAATATTTGCCATTCCTCCCTGGATAATCGGATAACGAATCCCCAGCATCTCATTTAATCGCATTTTTAGCCCTTCCTCAACATTCTTCGTACTTCGATATCTGCTATTTCTTTACTTCTTCCGTTCTTTACTTATTCTATTCTTTACTTATTCTATTCTTTGCTTATTCTATTCTTTACTTATTCTACTCTTTGATACTTCTGCTCTTTGGTTCTTCTGCTCTTTGTCACTTCTTCTCCTCTTTGTCACTTCTTCTCCTCTTTGCCACTTCTTCTCCTTCGTTTTTCTCTTTCAGCAAAGCATGCAGAAGAACCCATTCTCTATTTCCTTCTTGAAATCACTTATCTATTGCTTTTCTCGTAAATAATCTCCACAGCACCGAAGGTCAGCCCCGCGCCGAAGCCGATGAGGAGGAGCTTCTCCCCTTCTTTCAAGAGTCCCTGCTCTTCCATGTCCTTTAAGGCAATGGGAATGGACGCCCCCGATGTATTGCCGTAGAGCTCCATATCTTCAAAAAACTGTTCAGGTTTCGCTTTCAGGTGACGAACGACGTTTCGAATAATGCGGGAATTGGCCTGATGACACACTACATGGTCTATCTCTTCCAAGCGTTCTCCCGTTTTTTTCAAAATTCCCTCTATACACCTTGGGATAATGTCTATTGCAAAGAGGAAGACCGATTTCCCGTCCATCATAAGGTGGTCTATCTTCTCATGCTTTCCTTCCGTTGCGCCCTGCCCGAGTATCTCCGGATTCTCCGTCCCATCCTCATAAAAGCCGTCAAAGGCTCCGGTATATAAAGACGGTGACACGATGGAAAAATCCCCGCGGGAACCTAAAAAGGAAGCATAGTCCGTATTGCTTTCCTCTACCACAGCCGCTCCGGCTCCATCTCCGAAGAGTACGGAAGTGGTTCTGTCTTCCATTTTCAAAAGACGGGAAAGTTGCTCCGTTCCGACTACCAAAGCTCTTTTCTTTTCCAAGGACGTAAGAAGCCCTCTTGCCACTTCCAAGCCGTAGACAAAGCCGCTGCAGGCTGCATTGATATCCAGCGCAATGCAGTCTTCTTCTGCAGAAAGCTCTTTTGCTAAAATGGCCGCCATACTCGGGGCAGTGAAATCCGGTGACATGGACGCCACAAGGATTACCCCTATATCCGTAGCGGAGATACAGGAAGATTCCTGTGCTTCTTTTCCGGACTTTATGGCAAGCGTTGCCGCACTTTCTTCTTTCTCGCAGAAGCGCCGCTCATGAATTCCTGTCCTGCTGAAAATCCACTCATCGCTGGTCTCCATGATTTTCGCCAAATCATCATTATGGACACGCTTTCCGGGAAGTGCCGAGCCCAGTCCGATTATTTTTAATCCCTGCATCTTTCCTCATTTCTTTTGTTTTATATTTGTTTAAACTATTTTAATCTTAATTTAGCTTTTTTATTGTTTTCGCTTACTCTCTCACCGAGAAGATATCCGAAGCACATCGGCTCTCTCTCCTCTAATTTGCTATGGCAGTTCATTCCTGAATTATGCTGTTAGATGTTTCTGTATTTCCTAAGTCTATCCTTACGAATCTCCTCCGGGCTCATTCCCTCATAGGAAGAAAGGACTATCTCCAATGCTTTATCCAGCTCTCGGTATAAAGCTTCCGGATCCTCCTGCGCGCCACCGTCCGCTTCCGGCACGATAGCATCGCAAACGCCGGCTTCCTTTAAGTCCTCTGCAGTAAGCTTCATAACCTTCGCCGCTTCCCCTGCCTTCGTGCTGTCTTTCCAAAGAATGGTCGCAAAGCCCTCCGGGCTTAATACGGAGTAAATGGCATTTTCCAGCATAAGAATCTTATTTGCGACACCGATGGCCAGTGCCCCTCCGGAGTTTCCTTCTCCGCTGATAATACTGATAATTGGAACATGAAGAGAACTCATAAAAGCAAGATTCCTTGCAATCGCTTCACCCTGTCCGTGCTCCTCCGCTTCCAGTCCGGGATAAGCTCCCGGCGTATCAATGAAGGTGATAATCGGACGATGAAACTTTTCCGCCTGTTCCATCAGTCTCTTTGCTTTACGATAGCCTTCCGGACAGGGCATGCCGAAGTTGCAGGCGATATTTTCCTCCATGCCCTTCCCTTTTTTATGACCGAGCACCGTCACCGGCTTTCCGTGAAAACGGGCAATTCCTCCGTAAATAGAGCGGTCTTCATCATAGAGGTGGTCTCCCTTTTGCTCAAAAAAATCCGTAAAGATATGGGAAATAAAATCCTCAATATGCGGTCTTTTGGGATGACGGGCAAGGAAAACCTTCTCTCCCGGCTCCAACGCTTTCTTTTCCGCTAATTCCTGACTCATATTCTTCCTTTCTGCTTCCGGCAAAAACCTCACGCTTTGCGAACAAAATCCTTTAAAAGACTAAACAATACCGCCTGTTTCTACTCCTGATGAAGAGAAAGAATCTGCATTAAACTCTCTCTCATATTTTTTCGTTCCACAATAGCATCGACAAAGCCATGCTGTTCCAGATATTCCGCCCTTTGGAATCCCTTCGGAAGCTTACGATTGATGGTTTGCTCTATGACGCGCGGTCCCGCAAATCCGATGAGTGCTCCCGGCTCCGCCAAGGTAATATCTCCTAAAGTGGCAAAGCTCGCCGTAACCCCTCCTGTCGTAGGATGGGTTAAAACGCTGATAAAGAGTCCGCCGTGCTCGGAAAACAATTCCACTGCCGCAGAGGTTTTCGCCATCTGCATAAGGCTGAAGATTCCCTCCTGCATCCTTGCTCCACCGGATGCCGAAAAAATAATAAGAGGACAACGAAGTCTATCCGCTTCTTCAATTCCCCTTGTAATTTTCTCGCCGACCGCTTGAGACATGGACCCCATCAAAAAACGGTTGTCCATGACCAAAGCTACCACAGGAATGCCTCCGATTTTTCCTTTGGAAGAAACTACTGCTTCTTTTAAGCCGGTCTTTTTTTCCAGTTCCTTTACCTTCTCTTTATAGTCCGGAAAATCCAAGGGATCCCTTACTGCAATATCCTTATCCAATTCCTGAAAGGTCCCCGAATCATAAAGCTTTTCCAAACGGTAATAAGCGCCAACCGCCGCATAGCTTCCGCAGTTAGGACATACGAAAAGATGCTCCTCCCAGCGAGCGCGAAGCGCCCTTCTTCCACACTTTTTACAGGCAATAAAGGCAGAAGGGATTTTTATCGGCGCTGTACTGCCCACTCTATCGGAAAGT
Organism: uncultured Oribacterium sp.; assembly: GCA_963531555.1. Classification (GTDB taxonomy): domain Bacteria; phylum Bacillota; class Clostridia; order Lachnospirales; family Lachnospiraceae; genus Oribacterium. The sequence continues at coordinate 239 of CAUSIX010000196.1, read as the reverse complement.
GCTTTTTGCTTTAAATCCCTGTCCTTCACCATATCTACCAAGGTTTTAATCGGTGACTGCATACTCCCTCCTGAACTGTTCTTCAACATGAAATCCGGCTATTCATAAAAATTTCTTGCCTGGCCGCTTAGCCCTTTATACTGTTTACATAATCGAGAATGTCCTTCACGGTATGCAGCTTTCCGATTTCTCCGTCCGGAATGGTTTCAGAAAGCTCATCCTCTAAAGCCATGTGGAGC
>CAUSIX010000195.1:0-3922 GCA_963531555.1 uncultured Oribacterium sp. | reverse complement strand
AATTTTAGAAAGCATTTAGATTGCTTTCTTTACATACTAGCAAAAGTCTTGCTATAATTAAAATACATTTTTTAGATGTTTATTATTCCTCTAAGTTATTTCATTATAATGCGTGTCCGATGCTTTATTACATAGGATACTCATTATGAATATTTCTGAATAAAGGAGTTTTATGGAGCAAAATTTATCCACCTATCGTATTTTTTTTGAAGTTGCAAAGCAAGGGAATATCTCGAAAGCCGCAGAGTCCCTTTATATATCTCAACCTGCTATCTCCAAAACCATCGTGCGTCTGGAAGATAATTTAAATGTGAAACTCTTTAAAAGGAATTCCAGAGGAGTTAGTCTTACGGAGGAAGGCGAGGTTTTATTCCGCCATGTTGAGGAAGCCATCCATCATATCGAAGAGGCCGAAAGCGCCCTGCAAAAAATGAAGGACTATCATATCGGGCACCTCGATATCGGAGCCAGTACGACCCTTTGCCGCTATGTCCTGCTCCCTTATTTAAAGATGTTTATGGAAGAATTCCCCAATATCCAGATTAATTTAAAAAATCAGGATAGTGCGAAAAATCTTCAGATACTGGAAGCACAAGATATCGACTTAGCCTTAGTTGCCATTCCAAAACATCTGAGCCCCAATCAAAGAGTTGTTTTGGAGCAGGATGTGGAAGACATCTTCGTGGCCTCCCCGAAGTATCTTGAAAATCTGAAGGCACTACACGGAAATGATTTTTCCCTCTTTCAAGATGCGACCGTCATGCTCATGGATGAAAAAAATGTTTCCCGGCATTACATTGATATGTATATTCGGGATAATCAATTGGATTTTAAGCAAATCATTGCCCTAAATACTATGGATTTACTGATTGATTTTGCTAAAATTGACATGGGAATTTCTTGTGTCATTCGCTCCTTTGTAGAGAAAGATCTGGAAAATGGAAGCTTGGTGGAGATTCACCTCACTTCTCCGATTCCCAAAAGGAAAATCGGCTTTATGTACCATGCCAACAATTGCTCGAAATCTCTGGAAAGTTTTATTTCCTTTTTGGAAAAGAGAAAAGGGAAAGGTTAAATTGCAGATTCAGAATATAGAAAGTAAAATGGTAACGGCTTTTCTTAGCAATAGGATTCAGTCTTACACAATATAGAAGTATAGAAAGAAAGGAAATCGATTTATGGCAGAACAAAATAACAGCTCCTGCTCCTCTCACTGCGGCTCTTGCTCCGCAAATTGTCCCAGTAGAAAGAGCGGCATTGAAAAGCTTCCTTTAGGGGAAGGCTCTTCCGTAAAAAAAGTCATTGGTATCGTCTCCGGTAAGGGCGGCGTAGGAAAATCCACCGTCTGCTCCTTACTTGCTTCCGCAATGAATAAAGAGGGATTCCATGTAGGAATTTTGGATGCGGACATTACCGGACCGTCTATTCCGAAAGCATTCGGACTCCTCCATGACGGAGTAGCTTTAAGTGAGGACGGAAAGTCGATGGTTCCCGAAACCAGTAACGGCGGTGTGGAGATTATTTCCACCAATTTACTTTTGGAAAATGAAACCGATCCCGTGATTTGGAGAGGTTCTATGATTGCCAATGCGGTAAAGCAGTTCTGGCAGGAGGTAGAGTGGAAGGAAATCGACTATCTTTTCGTAGATATGCCTCCCGGAACAGGCGACGTACCGCTTACCGTCTTTCAGTCTCTTCCGATTGACGGAGTTATTATTGTGACCTCTCCGCAGGATTTGGTTTCCATGATTGTGGAAAAGGCTGTTCGTATGGCAGAGAAAATGCATGTGCCAATTCTCGGTATTGTAGAAAATATGTCTTATCTCCTCTGTCCGCACTGTAATGAAAAAATCGATGTCTTTGGAGAAAGCCATATTGAAGAGCTTTGTCAGAAGGAAGGCTTGGAGCTTCTTGCAAAGCTTCCCATCGATCCGCAAAACGCTTCTTTTATGGATGCCGGTGCTGTGGAAGCCATTGATACGAAGGAAAGCCTGAAGGATGCCGTAGCTTGCTTAAAAAAGCTCATCCAATCATAAATACCGCTATAAAGCGGAACAGGCAAGATAACGAACGCTTTACGTACGATAACTCATTAAGAATGAAGCGAGAGATTTTAAACTTCGCTTTCTCCACTTATTAAGAATAAAAGAGCTGTAAAAAATCAAAATAATAAAGTGATTTTTTGCAATATAGGTCTGAATGCAGGGTAGTCTGAGCCCGTCGGTACTTGCGAAAAACAAGAGAAACGCAGTTTTTCGCTTAGTATCCGTTACGTGGCGAAGCTAGCGAGAGCGTGCCCAAGTTCAGACCTATATTGCTTAGAAAATTATTTTGTTTTTTACAGCTCTTTTTAGAAAGTTATAGAGTTATAGGACAAAACCGAGTTATAAGACAAAATGAGTTGATAAAGGCAAAAACATCCCAATAAGCCTTTTTTCGACTAGGACTAAAACAAAGGCTCCGGAGTACTTGTGCCCTCGCCGAGTCCGGAAGAAATCGCTTCTACCACAGCTTTTAAGGCTTCTTCTTCATCGATACCGCTACATTCTACCCTCACGGTACTGCCTTTTTTCACGCCCGCAGCCATAACATTTAAAACCGATTTTCCGATGATTTTCCTTTCTCCGTAATACAGGATAATCTCACTCTTAAAACGGATACAGGTCTGTGTCAAAACACCTGCCGGGCGAAGATGCAGTCCGGACTCATTGATAACCTTCACTTCTGCACTTGTCATTTTTCCCCCTTTTCCTGCTCCGAAGCGATTCTATGCTCTGCCCGATTTTCCTATTCCTAATTTTCTTGCTTTTTATTCTTAATTTTCTTGTTTTCTCATTTTCCGTTTTTACTGAATACTCTCTTTTTCTTTATTCCTTCGGAGGCTTTCCGCCTTGGAAAATTCACAACCGCAATAATCCTGTCGATAAAGAGCATACTGCTTGGATAATTCTACGGAACGTAGATATCTCCCCTTCTTTTTAAAGTCGGACGGTAAAAAACGAATCCCGTAACGCTCCCCAATCTCTTCTCCCAGGCTGTTTAAAAGAGCTGCATTCTTTAAAGGAGAAATACTTAAACTTGTACAGTAATAGTCAAAAGGTGTATCCGGATGCTCCGCATTCCATTTTTGAGCAAAGCGGGCAGTTTCCTCTAATCTAAGTTGAAAGCAGGCGGTGCATCTTCTTCCCCTCTCCGGTTCCTTTTCTAAGCCCCTGGCCACTTGAAGAAACTCTTCATGGGCATAATTCGTTACTATACAGGAAATAGGAAGCTCCATTTCCTTAAGAAGCCTTTGACATTCTTTTGCACGACGATGGTATTCCGCCTCAGTCTCCAGATTCGGATTGTAAAAGAAAACTGTAATTACAAAATATCTTTCCAAGCATTCCAGTACAGCGGTCGAACATGGTGCACAACAGGCATGCAGTAAAAGTCTCGGTTTTGACTCTTCTTTTATCTCTCCGAGAATCGACTCCATGAGACACTCATAATTTTTCTTTTCCATAAGCTTTACTGCAAGAAGTCTCTGATTCTCTTGGAACGAACCGGATTTCTGAGTTTTCTCAGAGCCTTAGCTTCAATCTGTCTGATACGCTCACGGGTAACATTAAACTCTTTTCCCACTTCTTCCAAGGTTCTCGGGTGACCGTCTTCCAAGCCGAAACGAAGTACGATGACCTGTCTTTCTCTTTCCTTTAAATCATCCAAAAGACTGTCAATATGCTCTCTCAGCATAACCGATTCTACATTTCCTTCCGGAGAAAGAACATTGGCATCGGCTACAAAATCACCTAAGTTGGAATCGTCTTCCTCTCCAATAGGCGTCTCCAGAGAAGCCGGTTCTCTGGCAATCTGCATGATTTCCTGCACTTTTTCTTCCGTCATATCCAGATGCTCTGCCAGCTCTTTCACCGACGGCTCA
>CAUSIX010000194.1:0-3932 GCA_963531555.1 uncultured Oribacterium sp. | reverse complement strand
CTTTCCATGATTCTCATGCTCTTTATCATTCTTTCCATGGCGGTCCTTTCCCGCTATGACAACGGAGAGGGGGCAATGTTCTGATGGAAAAAAGAGGAAAAAAATGGCTGGAAAACGGCTATCTCGGCTTTGTGGTGCTCTTCCTTTATGCGCCCATTTTCATGCTGAGCGTGCTTTCCTTTAATGCGGGGCGAAGCAGGGCTCATTTCTCCGGCTTCAGTCTTCAGTGGTATGCGGAGATGTTTCAGGACGAGGCCATCTTGCAAGCCCTGAAGAATACGCTGATTATTGCGTTTTTGTCTGCCTTTATTGCCACAGTACTGGGAACCATGGCGGCGATTGCGATTCGGAAAATGAAGAAGTTGCCGAGAAATTTGATTATCGGGGTGACGAATGTCCCGATGCTGAATGCGGACATCGTAACCGGTATATCTTTAATGCTGATGTTTATTGCTTTTCGCTTTACTTTGGGATTTAACACGATACTCATCTCCCATATCACCTTTAATCTGCCCTATGTGCTTCTGTCGGTTCTTCCGAAGATACGGCAGAGCTCGCAGGTGAGCTATGAGGCGGCTTTAGACCTTGGGGCGAGCCCGCTTTACGCCTTTTTCAAGGTGGTGCTTCCGGATATTATGCCGGGAGTTTTATCGGGATTTTTACTGGCCTTTACCATGAGCCTCGATGACTTTATCATCACGCACTTTACCAGAGGAGCGGGCATCGATACGATATCCACTCTTGTGTATTCCGAGGCGAGAAAGGGAATTAAACCGACGATGTATGCCCTATCTACCCTGATTTTTGTGACGGTTTTTGTGGTTTTACTTTGTGCGAACTTTGCGCCGGGGTTTTTTGAACGGAAGAAGGAGAAGGTTGCATAAAGCGGATATTTGCCGAATCACCTTCGCACATCTCTTCAAAAGGCGCTTTCGCTCGATTCCGACGCAACGGTACTAAGCATCAAACTTCGCGTTGCTCGTTTTCTGCAAGTGCCGGCGTCTCCATACGCTTTTTCAGAGATATAGCAAAGGTGATTTCAGTTTACCTTACTGTATCATATGTACTGGAAGCTTTATGCAGTATATTTCATGAAAAGACCGTCGCGAGGCTCCCGTTATTTGTTCCATGCTAACTAACGAGTGCGGAGCGTGTTTGAGCGTAGCGAGTTCGCTAGGAGCACGAGTGGATAAGTGCATGGAACAAATAGGGAACGCAGTGGGTCTTGAGGGAAATATACTGCGTAAAGCACAGCTCTTATAAAGTATAAAAATATAGAATCAGGAAAAGGAATATCATATGTTAAAAATCATGAAACATATAAAAGGAGAACAATCCGTCTGCGGACGCTCTCGTAAGATTGCAGTTCTTTCGCTGCTCTTCCTTTGTCTTATATCCGCTTTTTTCACTGCTTGCGGAGGAGCCAAGGAGGAGACGAATACTGCGGAGCAAGGGGAGCAGGACGCGCAGGGCGACAATGTCGTTATGGTGTACAATGCGGGAGAGTATATTGACCCCGAGGTACCGAAGCTTTTCGAAAAAGAAACGGGAATCAAGGTTATCTATGATACTTTTGAAACCAACGAGGAGATGTATCCGGTGATTCAGGCCGGAGGGGTCATTTATGATGCGGTTTGCCCTTCCGACTATATGATAGAAAAAATGATGCAGAATCATCTTTTACAGGAAGTCGATTTTAACAATGTCCCGAACATCAAGGAAATCGGGAAGGACTACATGAAGATGTGTGAGCAGTTCGATCCGGGGAACAAATATGTTGTGCCCTACACTACGGGAACGGTAGGGATTCTTTACAATAAGAAAATGCTGGACAAACTGGGTGTGCCCTACCCGACCAAGTGGGCGGACTTATGGAATCCGAAGCTTAAGGGAGAGATTCTCATGCAGGACTCCGTGCGGGATGCCTTTATGGTGGCTCTGAAAAAAGAGGGGCACTCCATGAATACCGTGAGTGATGCGGAGCTCGATGAAGCCCTGCAAGATTTAATTAAACAGAAACCTCTGGTGCAAGCCTATGTAGTCGACCAGGTAAGAGATAAGATGATTGGAGAAGAGGCTGCGGTCGGGGTCATCTATTCCGGGGAAATTCTCTATGTACAGGGAGAGCTGGAAGGCACGGATGTGGAAGTTGACTATGTCATTCCCGAGGAAGGAACGAATGTCTGGTTTGACGGCTGGGTGATTCCTTGGAACGCAAAACATAAAGAAAATGCGGAGAAGTGGATGAATTTCCTTTGCCGTCCGGACATTGCCGCAAAAAATTTTGAGTACATTACCTATCCGACACCGAATGTAGGTGCTCTTGCACTTTTAGATAAGAGCTATACGGAAAATAAGGCTCTTTTCCCGGATATGAAAGAGGTCCTGAAAAAAGGGGAGGTTTATACTTACCTTGGAGAGGAAAATGAGGCCAAGTATAATAATCGCTGGAAGATATTGAAGGCGTCGTAGAAAGCTTTTCACGGCATATTAGGAAGCTTTTATAAAGAATAAAAATAGAAGATAAGAAAAAGGCGAGACAGCAGAAGCTGCCTCGCTTTTTTCTATTCATCCGACCGGGACATGGGGATTCCGAGAGAAAGTGCCGTGCAGGAGCTTAGAGCAAGGGCAAACAAGCTAAAATCCATTTCCAGAAAGCTTTTGGCAGAGCATTTACAGTCTGCAGCTGCGTCCAGTGAACTGAACCATCAGCTTATAAAAGAGTTAGAACAAGTCGATAAGAATAAACCCATGATGGAAAGAGAATGGAAAGAGAAGGACGAACACGTTATCGCCGACTTTGCCTTAGCGGAAAAAACCGCTGTATGATGAGATGATTCGATAGGAGGAAAATCAATGAAAAAAGGAATGAAAATGATCACGTTAATGCTTCTTACATCCGCTCTTCTTTTCCCGGGGGCTGTAGCATATGCAGAGCCAAACTATGCCTATGAAAGAATCACAGCGGAAAACTTCGATGCGGATCGTTACGCGTCCGATAACCCGGATCTTCTCGCAGCCTTCGGGAGAAATCGAAATCTGCTTTTTCAGCATTATCGGAATAATGGGAAACAGGAAGGAAGATTGGCACATGCTCTCCCCTATAAACCGAGCAGACTGGCTGTTTTTGAACTGAAAAGAGATGAGTCCTACTACTTTGACGCGGATCGATATGCCTCGGACTATCCGGATCTTCTCGCCGCCTTCGGTCGGAATAAGAAAGCCCTATGGAATCATTATAAAAAATATGGTTTTTATGAGGGAAGAAAGGCTTACGGAACATCGGACAGTGTGGAAGCAAAGCGAAAGGTTTTTGACGTAGCGGAGGCCATTACGAATGACGGTATGACGGAAAGGGAAAAGATTAAGGCGGTTCATGACTGGATTATCAATCATACAAGCTATGACATTGTCAATTATGAAAACAACTCCATTCCGGAGGACTCTTATAACATTACCGGAGTTATGTTGAAAGGCGTTGCGGTCTGCTCAGGTTATGCCAGAACCTTTGATTACTTTATGTATGTGTTGGGAATAGAGCACGAGCATGTTACCGGGCTCGTTGATTCTCCAAAAGGAGGAAGAGGAGGGCATGCTTGGAACAGGGTACTTTTGGATAATACCTGGTACTATATCGATTGCACTTGGGATGATGAACCGCTCTTTGGAGGCGGAGAAAGACTTCGCTACAAATACTATTTAATTTCCTATGATGAGATGGCAAAAGATCATGAAGCGAAGGAATTTTATAAAACATACTAATAAGACGGAAATAAAGGGAAAAGGAGAAAGAAAAATGTTTAAAAAAATGTGAATCAGCTGTGCCATCCCATCGTGAAATAGAGCTTGTACTGTATTGATTTTTATGGTATAAGATACCTGTCTTTCGGACTTGAGATGAAAAAATAGTGCTAAACCACAGTTTAGAACCT
>CAUSIX010000193.1:0-3938 GCA_963531555.1 uncultured Oribacterium sp. | reverse complement strand
ATCTGAATCATCCTCATGATTTCCTTTTCTCTTCCCACTACCGGATCAAGCTTTCCCTCTCTCGCAAGTGCCGTTAAGTCTCTGGAGTACTGATCCAATGTCGGTGTCTGAGAATTTCTCCCCATATTCTCTTTCTGTCCCTTATTATCCACAAACTGATCCTTTCCCATCGCAGAATTCAGCTGTGAATAAATTTTTTGCGCAGAAGCTCCTAAGGTAGAAATAATTCTGGAAGCCACACAATTTCCGTCTTTTAAAATAGCCAGAAGGAGATGTTCCGTTCCCACTAAGCGAGAGCCTCCCTCTCTTGCCTCCTGCATTGCCTGTTCCAATGCACGCTTTGCGGAAGGCGTATATCCGCTGGGATCCGCAATAGAAAGTTTACCGTCGTTACTGATAAACTTGGCGATCATTTCCGCAATTTTCTCTTCCGTAACATTATTAGCCTTTAAAACCTTTCCCGCTACGGCAGTTCCCTCGCGAACCAAGCCCATAAGAATGTGCTCCGTTCCGATATACTGGTGGTGACATTCCTCAGCTACCTCTATGGCCAGCTGCAATGCTCTTTGAGCCTGTATAGTAAACTGATTCATATGATTACCCTTTTCCTTTATCTCTATACAACAAAACTTATAAATCCTCTATTTCCAACTCCGATTCTTCTTTGTCTTCTTTTTCTTCCTTCGCTTCTTTCTCTCCCCTTGCCTCTTCCTCTTCCATTGCTTCCCTAACTTCTTTTTCCTTCTTATTCTCATGCTTTAAGGGGATAGCTTTGGTAGCTCCCAAATCTTCCTCTTCCAAATCATCTTTTACAGAAGGCTTTTCTAAAGAAGATAAGAGCTTTGTCTGCTCAATTTCTCTTTCTTCCTCTCCCGAAAAAGGCAAGTCTTCCCTTAAGGAAATCCCTTCCACATCCGGCCTGAGTTCCTTCTTTGTGACTCCCATATTTTCCTTCTGGAAGGCAATAATTCTCTTCAATCGCTTCCCACTTTGCCATAAAAAACTTGCCAACACGAGTAAAAGTAAACTGACAAAGCCAAAAATACAGGACAAAATAAACTGAAGATTATACCTTCCGACCAAAGAATCATATTTCTTCAATAGTTCAGGATAGGTTTCCGCATTTTTCTTCTGCTCCTCTTCCAAGGGATCTTGGAAATAACGCTGTATCGTCTTTTCCTTTAAATCATAACGGTAAAAATTCAGGTCACCTGCATCGTTCATTCCATATACAATGATGTATTGATGTTCTTTCTCGGCTTTCCATACCCAGCCTTTCACCTGATGACCGTCAATATCAAAAGTGCTTTCCAAAAAGCCCTCCGGAATCTGCACATCCGAACCGGGATTCATAATGGTGATGCTTTTATCCTTCGCACTCAGCTTTACCCCTTCATTTACCGTTTCCTGTTTTTCTTCTGCAGTTGCACTTTCCGAAGTACTTTCCGCTTCTGTTTGGGATGTGCTTTCACCGGAAGATGCTGTCACCGTCGCAGTAACGACATGGGTAAGATTCAGTAAAGATTCGTCAGCGCTATACACCTCCTGTTTCTCCACACTCACTGTAGAAGAGCCTTGAGAAAGCACTTTAAACTGCAAAGTAAAGGCCAAGGTATTGTTTTCTCCTTGCTCTCCGCTCCCATGAACCCTAAGCGTTCCTGCTCCTCCGTCCGTATCCGTTCCGGAAACAAACTGCAAAGCATTTCCGTCATAGCGAAGGCTGATATCCGCTCTTGAAAGAGCTGTATCACTGCGAATTTTCATAAGCAAAGAAATCTGATCCCCCACATTTCCTGAAGGATCGGAAAAACTAAGCTGTCCGTCTGCCGCAAAACTGCTGAAGGAAAAAAACAATCCCAGCGCGAGACATATTAAAATCGTCTTTATTCTCATCATACTTTCTCACTTCCTTTTTTAGCTTAAAGGAGACTTCCCTACTTCTATGATTTCCACACCGCTTTCTCTACCGGAAGCGCTTTGTTCCGTACTGCTTCCCTTTACCTCTCCATAGGAGATATTTACAGTATAGACTCTTTCCTGCTTGTTTTCCGCTTTCACGGAAACAGTTAAACTGCTTCTACCATCCAGATTCTGTGTTCCCGCTCCGCTAATCTCCGCCTTGGAATCCACTGCTTCAGCACGAATCTCAACAGACTTTGTGCCGGAAGGAAGAGTTACACTATAGTTTTGCTTTGCCGAAAGAAAAGCTTGGTCTAAATTGAAGCCATTTATGCTGAGGCTGCTTAGATAGTTATTCGGGCTACCTGTACCGGTGGGAATCGGCGATTTATCCTGAGGCATATTTTCGTAAATCGGAATACTGAATACCAATGCCTTATTTTTCATTTCCGCAGTATAAGCCTTGGAGAGCTTTGCCCCTTCTTCCGCAGCTCCCTGTACATTCGTCATATACTGATGCTTATAAAGATTGGTTCCTTGCACATTCCACTTCTTTAAATATAAAGTATTTTGGCCTGCTTTCAAATAATTTTCCGCAAAAAATACAGCACCGCCGACAATGGATTTTTCCACCGAGTTCCAGGGTCTTCCGAAGGAACCGCTTTGCTTTGCATACCAAAGCCCTCTTTCTACCGCTCCCATTCCGTTTGCCGCATAGGCACCGACATTAAAATAATTATAAAAACCGCTTGCACCGGAAACGGAGCCGCTTGTTCCTTTTCCCTGTTCCTGCAGAATCATTGCCGCAAGGACATAAGGATTCTGCCTTGTTTGCTCCGCAGCCTTCATAAGGATATCTACATAATCGATTCCGCTTCTGTTCCCGTTTCCGCTATCATCGGAGGAACTCACCTCGTTTTCCGACGGGGAAAGATTCCCACCGGGCCCCACAGCCGATACTACTCCGTTTTCACTTCCTGATGAAGAAGAGCCGCCGGCAGCCTCAGTTTTCGGAGCATCGACCACCGCTCCTCCTGCATTCTGTTCAGTTTCCCCGGAAGACGACTGAACTCCCTCCGCTTTATCCGCCGAACCTTTTCCTTCCATAAAGCTTCCCTTTAAAACCATAGAAAGCCCATCTCGTGTTTGTTCCTCCGGATTATAGCTATGCAAGAGAAACTGAAATATATAAGATTCATCCAGAAAGTTTCTCGGATCCATATAATAAGCAGTTAATGGTCTGGAAGCGCCTACCCAAGTCGGGCCGTCAAAACCGGGCCAAGTACCGCTGTTCCAGTCATATTTTCCCGCATCCGTAGATTTCCATGAAGAAATGGCATTTTTATCCACAAGGCTGCCGGTTCCTTCCATTTCTCCGTCCAAAACGCTATTCCAATCCAAATTAGTCTTGAAGCCTTCAAAGCGCCAACTCGGAAATTCCGCATGCAAAGATCTAAGTCCATCTTTATAAGACTCCGGAAACCCCTGCTGATTCAGTGCATTTTCAAACGCTTCATCTCTTTGATACTGCACTGGAAACTTAATAAAATCCGAGCGGACAAATCCCTGTCCCCCCGAATATTTTACCGGGTACCATGTATCACCGTCATATCCCTGAAAAGAATCACTCACTGTGACTGCAGTATTAGAAAAAAGAGTACTAACCTTTCTGCTCTTTATACTGGCTTCCGCGCGGACATTGACTAAACTGCCTTTTATAAGGGCAGTCCTCTCTGCGGAAAAGGCGGTACTTTGCAGAAAAAGACAGGAAAATCCAAGAAACAGTACCCCAAAAACTCTTTTACTCATATTTTTTCTCCAGACCTTAAGTTCTACTATATATCGCTAAGTTTCGATTCACAGTGAACGGTCATAAACATCTATCACTGTAATCTCCACTATATATATCACCCTGATTTCTTATATATATAAACAAAAGGGAGTAAATGATAGTTCTCTTCTCGCTTTGTTTTTCAGTTTCATTTTTTTATTTTCTCTCGTCAATGTAATTCCAAAGAATTCAGATAAATGTAATGATT
>CAUSIX010000192.1:0-3969 GCA_963531555.1 uncultured Oribacterium sp. | reverse complement strand
TCAAAAAACACAGGAACCCTCACATAGTAATCAATAAAAGAAAAACCCTTACCATCATCATCACTTTGGGAAACAAATACATAACTTACAAACCAAGGAATATAGATCAGTCTTTTCGTATACTTTTTCATTTCTTTACTATAGAAAAACGGATCCACGCTCCATACCTGATTATACTCATCATACGGAGAATTCAGTACAATGGCGTCCGGAAGCTCTTTTGCAAAGTTAAAGCTTCGATAATCTGTCATTTCATATTCTTTCGGAAACTCTTCTCCCTCATAATGCATCTCGGAGAAGCTTCCGTCTCCCAAACGGTCATAAAATGGAATAGGCATGATGATGCATTCCATATCTTCCGACTTAAGAAGTTCATCAAGTAAAGGCCTAAGACTTTCAAAATGCTTTACGCTATGGGGAAGAAAAACGACCTTCCTTTTAAATTCTCTCCCTAATGCGGAATGCAGTTTTTTAAGAATATAGCTAAGCTTTCCGAGTTTTTTTCTTATCTCTTTTTGAGACTCCGGAGAAAGTGATACCGCTTCCTCTATGCTTTGATAAGCTTCATACAATGCTTCACAATATTTTTCCAAAAAAGAAACGGACTCTGTTCCCACTCCCTTATTCTGTTCAATGACATTTCCGAAAGCAATCGCTTCTTCTTGAGAGACGGACAATGTTGAAAGACAGCTCGAATGTCTTCCTTCACTAAAATCTTCTTCGATTCTTTTTTCTTCCGTTATCAAATGTTCCAAGCTCTGAAAAAGCAAATCTCTAAAATTCACTATATCATCCCGAATCAGATCCTCTTCAGAAAAGCGATAACTGAAGTTCCATTTGTCTCCTAATACCGTTTTAAATACCTTATCGCAATTTTTAAAGCAAGGATAATTGTGGTCCCCTCCCGCCTTCACCTTTTTTCGATAATCTCCATAGGTGGCACGTAAGACTTCTTCATACTCAATCGGAGCGGGAACAGTACCTCCGCAAAAAGGAACTCTTTTTACTTCCTTAAAAGCCGAATAGGGATATTTAAAGATATTTTTAAACAAATACCACGGAACACAAGCGATATACTTTCCTCCTTTCCCATTAAATCTTTGGAGCACCGTATCCAGAATCCGATATACCTGCTCCTTCAAGTCCCGCTTTCTATCAAAATGAAGGTTAAACACGGTTTCTATTTTTTGTAAAATGTCCCGAACACGCTTTTTATCCGCTTTTTTAAAGGCATCCAACTCCGGCAACCACAAAAACAGCTTTAAAAGCTCTTTTCTCCACTCTTCGTCTTCTTCTCTCTCGGACAGTTCATCCAAAATAAGAATATCAACGGAAATAGGGTACGGAAACTCACAGTATTTCCTAAGCATCTCTTCTCTGCTTTCCAGCCCTCTTTTTCCCACTACAGGCACAAAACTGCTCGCAGTACTGTCTGTTTCCAAAGAAAAAAGGGATAACTCTTCCGGCAAGTCTTCCTTTGCAACTTGAAGAAAACGCAGATAGTCTTTCCTGAGCATCATAATATCTATGTCGTCGTCCCAAGGAATGAACTCCCCGCTACGTACTGCACCAAGCAAGGTGCCTGCCGCTGCATAATACGGAATCCGATGACGAGAACAGATTCTGTCAATCTCGGATAAAATACGTAATCCCGCTCCCCACAGTCGCTTCACAATCCCCGGTATGTAAAATCCGTCTCTTACTTCATCATAGAAAAATTCCTTTGATAATTCTATTTCGTTCTTCATTTCATTCTTTATTTCTTTCTTCTTTTCTATCCTTATTTCCTTCTTTTTTTCTGCTTTCATTTTTCCGCATTCCTTTATTCTTCACGACAATGCCCTATTCGCATCATAAGGATAAATCCCCGCTTTGCGGTTCTACTTCTTCATTACATAGTCATAAAACACTTTTATCGTTTCCTGCTTTTCCTTTTCTCCTAAAAGACAAGACCCTGCTCCCGATATCTTTTTACTCATAATCTTGCTGACCTCTTTATTCGTAAATTGACTAATCTTTTCCAGATACGCCTTCTTCATAAGCTCGGATTGTACTATAGTTAAGTCAGCATAAAACACTCCCGGCACTGTCACATAATAATTCATATTGTAGAAGGCTTTTCCATCATTTTCATCTTTCGGATCGATTTCATCCGTCACAAACCAAGGAATATACACAAGCTTTCTCGTGAATTTTCTCATTTCTTTACTATAGAAGAACGGATCCACTGTAAAAACCTGATTAAACTCATCATAGGGAGAATTGATTACTATTGCTTCCGGGAGTTCTTCCGCAAAATTAAAGCTTCGATAGTCTGTAATTTCATATTCTTTCGGAAACTCCTCTCCCTCATAATGCATGTCCGCAAGGCTCCCGTCTCCTAAGCGGTCATAGTAAGGAACGGGGATAATCTTACATTCTATGTCTTTTTCCGCTCTTAGTGCATCAATTAAAGGGCGGAGGCTCGCAAAATGCTTAGCTCTATGAGGGAGAAAAACAATTTGTTTCTTTAGTTCTCTTTCCAACATGGAACGAAGACTTTCAAGCTGAACACATAGATTTTTCAGCTTCTTTTCCAAGGCTATATAAGCTTGAAGATTATTATCCAAGATACTTTGCTCTGTTTCTTTATCATTTAAGGATAAATTCTCCAGTTCCACATAAACCTGATATAAATCTTCACAATATTCCTCTAATAGAGAAACCGACTCGGTACCTTCCCCTTTCCTTTTCTCAATCAAGTTTCCAAGGGCAAGCGCTTCCTCTTGCTGTTTTGACAGATTCAAAAGACAAAAAGAGAGATTCCCGTCCAAAAAATTTTGCAAAATATTCTTTTCCCATGTGATCAGAGACTTCGCTACTTCCAATGCAGAGTCCCGAAAATTATTCACTTTCGTTTTTCTAAGGGCATTCTCCGAAAAAGAATAGTTAAAATTCCACTTATCTTTAAGGATTGCATTAAAGATTTTATCTTTTCCCTTAAAAGAAGAATAACTATGGGAATCTCCTTTTTTTTCTCTTTTAGAGTAGTCCCCGTAAAAGGCTCTCAATACTGTATCATAATCTTCAGGAACCGGAATAGTCATATTATGGAAAGGAAGCCATTTCGCTTTACCTAAAGCAGCCTTGGGAAAAGGGCTTGTAACACCGGAATAATAATCAGGGTAACTTACTAATTCTTCTCCTCCCTCTCCATCAAATTCACGAAAGATTTGGTTCATCATTTCATATGCTTGTCCTTCAATAGAGGTGTTTCTATCGAAATGAATTTGAAGAAGTTCTTCAATCTTTGTTAAATTGCTCTGAAACAACTTGCTTTTTTCTTTTTTTTCTTTTAAATCATGGAGCAAAATACAAAAAATATCTATTATATTTTTTCGGAATTCTTCATCTTTCGGATCCTTAGCCAATTCATCCAGAAAAAAAATATCTACTGCGCTGGCGTATGGAAATTCATGATATTTCCGTAGATTTTCTGAAAAAAATAAGGGTGATTCCACACAGACTGCCGTTGTGAAATTAAGTCTGTCTTTCACTGTTTCCATGGAAATATAATACATTCCTTCCTTCAGCTCATCCTGTATGACCTGACTGAACCTTTCAAAATCAGGTCTTTGCATCATAATATCTATATCGTCATCCCAAGGAATAAATCCCTTATGCCTTACTGCTCCCAGAAGAGTTCCATAGCTTGCATAATAGGAAATATCCCACTCTTTACAAATTTTATCTATTTCAGAAAGAAGCTCCATCTTACCTGCCCATGCCCGCTTCATTATCCCCGGAACATAGAAGCCGTCCTGTACTTCATCATAGAAAAACTCTCTTTCGAATTCCATTTCCTCTCCTTTTACTTCCTTTATTTTCCTCTATCCGTTTTACTCTTTTTCTAATTCTCCGTTTTACTCTTTTTCTATAAAGCGCCTGAACGCTTTCACAAGTTCCTTTGTGCCTTGCCCCCCTTTATCC
>CAUSIX010000191.1:0-3979 GCA_963531555.1 uncultured Oribacterium sp. | reverse complement strand
TCTATCTTATTTGCTAATTTTAGTAGGGTTTCTGCCCCTTCATTTATTAACTTGTCTCCACCTAATTTAACCTCAACAAGACCATATCTACCATTACGCAAGTGTACTACAGCATCACATTCTAATCCTGTTTTATCCCTATAGTGATATACATCACCATCTAATGCGTCTGCATAGATACGCAAATCACGTACACATAGATTTTCAAAAATCAAACCCATCATGTTTAAATCATTGATTAAATCTTCCGGCCCTAATCCAAGTGCTGCCGTTGCTATTGATGGATCTACAAAATATCTTGTATCTGCAGTTCTTATCGCAGTTTTAGATCTTAAATTAGGATTCCACGCCGGAGAGTCTTCTATTACAAATGTTTTTTTCAATGCATTTATATAAGAGTATAATGTTTCTTTATCAAAGGTATCTGTATCATTCACAATGCAATCTTCCCTAATTGTTTCCAGTGAAGCCTGTGTTGCCACATTACGTGCATATGATTTCATTAACCTCTTCGTTCTTTCAGAATCTCTTTTGACTCCATCCACTCTAGATATATCATCATTTACAATCGAGTCATAATAGTCAAAGGCTTGCTTTAACGCAATTTTCTTGGATACATTTAAAGCTAAAGGCCATCCTCCTCTACAAATAAAGTATGCAATATCATCTATACTGCGATTGTCGCTGGCATAAATATCTTTTCCTAAAAACATATCTTCTAACGAGACTGTACCGGTCGAATCTTTAGATTCATAAAGTGACATCGGACGCATTTTCATCCTTACTATACGCCCAGTTCCAGTATGCATGCTTTCATCTAGAATAGGCGGAACCGAGGAGCCCGTAAGAATAAATTGTCCAAACTCCCCCCTTTGATCCACTTCATATCTGACGGCGTTCCAAATTCCAGGTGCAATCTGCCATTCGTCTATAAGACGAGGAACTTCTCCTTCAAGAAGAGCAGTCGGTTTAAGACTTGCCATTTGTTGATATTGCTCTGTCATATCCGGACGATCCATTTCTATAAAGCTTTTTGCAAGATGTTTTCCTGATGTTGTTTTTCCACACCACTTTGGCCCTTCTATTAATACAGCCCCCTTTGATTCCAAATGTTCTGCTAAGACTTTGTCCGATATTCTTTCAATATATTCTCTCATAGGATACTCTCCTTCATATTGTTTAACATGATTCAATCTTTCATACCGAGTATTTGACGTTTTTTAATTCGAGTATTTATCTTATATCATTTCGAGTATTTAGCCTATAATCATCCTGCTATTGCGCATTATTTTAATCGAGTATATAGCTACTAGTCAATCTACACTTGTAGCAAGCTGACTTTTGTGTTATTTCGCTTACTTTAAATGCAAGCCTTTCTACGATGCTTCTCGAAAAATTCAGGTGGAATTCCCCCTTTATTGTTCGAGTTTAATACCATAAAAAAAGTATCGTGAGCTTTCCACACGATACTTTTCATGAATCAGGTTAACAAAGCATTCCCATTTCATATTTTTGCCGTAAACGGCACTTTTATAAAATGAAATTTTCTATTCCTCTCCCAATATCTTTTTCTGCCAGCTTCGTTTTCCGCAAACCGGGCATTTCATATATCTTGCCCTTCCCTTATGCATGGATAGAATGACCTTACTGTAAGAGGGCACATAACGATGATGGCAACACGCGCATTCATAGTATCCGGCTTTCTGTTCAATGCCAACCGCGATAAAGCTGACCAGTAAAATCATAATCAGGGCAAAGGCAGAGAGTATCATCCTCAGCCAGAAGGGCATCTCCAGGAAGGATGCCAAAAGAATTAAGACCGACCCGGATAGCACTGCCGAAAATCCCATCCAATATTCCAGCTTAAGGGCTCTCCTATCCCTTTCCTCCACTTCTCGTTTCATTGTGAGAAGGTTCTCTTCTACTTGTTTACTATATAATTCTGCCATGATTCTTTCGCCCGACAGGAGTTCGTTTACGTTGATTTTCAGAAATCCACAAAGCTCCAGCATGATTCCGGAATCCGGCATAGACTTTCCGGTTTCCCATTTGGATACCGCCCGGTCACTGATTCCAAGCTTTTCCGCAAGCTCCGCCTGGGTCATGCCCTCTTCCTTTCTGCAAGATGCTATAAATTTTCCGATTTTGATTTGATCCATATCGGGCACCTCCTTTCATGGCATAATCTTACAGGAGACCGCCGAAAATGACAGGAACCGGCGGTTGAGTTTTGCCTATTCTACCGGCGGTTGAGTGGAATGCAAGTATCAAAAAGGGCTGCGAAAAGCAAAATAATGCTTTCTATGTAATTATTTATTTTGGTTTTTTCCAACCCCCTTCTTTGACTTCTGCGCAGAACTATAAAGCCGTAAGAAAGGTCAATCCCCCTAAAATCACCCCTGCCGTATTCGGAATAATGAGAATCCAGTCCTTTTTCGGCTCTTTGGTCCATCCGTAAATAACCCAAATCAGACAGGAAATTGCGGCAAATAGCGGTTGAAACGGTTGCGCTTTGTTGCCTTGCAGATTAGCGAAAATTTGAGGAATATAAGCAATAAAGACAAAAATTCCGAGAAATGCTCCAATGGAGCCTACTAAAAGGTTAATTTTTTGTTTTGACATCTACGATTTCCTTTCCATTGATATTATTTTCAGGGTTCCTTAAGATAAGCTTTCAATATCTCTTTTTTAAAGAATACGGTATTCTCCAATTATAAAGAAATTTTTCTTTTTGCCAAGTATTTTTTATACTTTTCTTTACAAACGGCTTGATTCCCGGATGGAAAATAAAACTTCTATATTAGAATAAAACAGTGGCAGCTCGAGATGCTTTAACTTCCCGGTATCATAAACACATTTGCATCCATACAGTATATCCCCTACATCGCTATGCAAAGTCATGATTCTTCGAGTAAGTTCATTTGTTTTGAACATTCGTTTCATGAGAATTCCTGCAAAGGCTGCCGGAATCCTATACGGTAGAAGTTCATTTTTATAGAAGCTTAAGTCTACTCCTCTAGCCTCAACCACCTGAATAGTTTCTCTTATTGCCTTTACTGTAATAGAAAGGGCATGGGCATCATTCATCAGGTTAAGAGCAAGCTGCGCCGGATGTTCAATTTTCCCTTCCCGGGCAGCAGAAGAAGTGACTCCTGCATTGATAGCCATATGAAGCCATATCCACTCCACCATATCGTGCGGAATCTCCGTTTTCAAATCGGCAGAAGCGAGAAGAGCTGTTAAAGCTTTGTAATTGGAAATCCCTGCTTTTTCCTCATTTTCCAGCATGATATGATCAAAGAGAACACAATCCAGAGTATTCCCCACAAGCCTTCCACCGGCAGTAGGGAAGCCGATAATATAAGGATAAGCACCCACTATTTCATCAATCTCTTCCCGACTGTTCCAAAAATTACAAAATAAAATCAGGCTTCCTGTAATATGGTTTTGTGAAAGTGTCTCTATAGCATCCTTTATTCTCCCGCTTGCCACACTTAAAATAATAAAATCATACTCTGCATTCGGCTCGGCAAGGTTCACCTTGTATTGATCCGCTTTTTCTTCTCCTTTTTTCTTATAGCGTCCATCTAATAAACTGATGTTTAGACTTGCCGGCGCTTTCGATTTTTTCTCTTCTCTCAGCAAATGTTCGACTTGATGTCCGGCTTTTTGGAACACATACCCGTACGTTGTGCCTATAACGCCAAGGCCCACTATGCATATTCTCATAAATTCTGCCTCCTCTCTTCTATTTTCCATCCGATCATCCAGGCAAGAACCAGAAGATAATTTTCCACAGCGCCAATCAAATTTACCATTTGATACATCTTAAGATAATGGATAAAATGATTGTTTCCGATACCGATTCCGCCGAGAATGAGAGCCAGCAAAATGGATTTTAGATAGGTCCAATTGTAGTGCCTGTACGCCGTAATCAATATGACTAAAACGGCAATATTCCAAAAGCCGATTTCTCTCT
>CAUSIX010000190.1:0-3991 GCA_963531555.1 uncultured Oribacterium sp. | reverse complement strand
CCCAGACGCTCTAAGGTCTGATGTAAGCCCTCTATTATTGCCTCTTTAACCTGTTTTTCCGTTCTCACCTTCTTATAGGAGTCAAGCTTCCCGCCCTTATTGATTGCAAGAACCGGCTTGATTTGAAGTAATGTACCGATAGCAGCCGCCATAGGGGTGATTCTTCCCCCTCTTTTTAAGTAGCTTAGATTTTGTACGCCAATATAAATCCCGTTTTCTACGCCAGCATGATTTAATATCTCCTGAATCGCTTTTCCGGTATAGCCGCTCTCACCCAGTGATTTTGCGAAAATACAGTGCATCCGCTGTGTCACGGAAACTCCACGACTGTCCGGCACAAAAACTCTTCCGAGATACGGCTCATCCTGCGAAAGCATAATGGCCGTTTGCGTAGAGCCGGAAAGCCCGGAGCTCAGTGGAATATGTACGATTTCATCATATTCCGAAAGCAACTCATCCCAAGACTCCATAACACTCTCCATGGAAGGTTGAGAGGTAGAAACCGACTCTCCCGAAAGAAGCCTCTGAAAGAACTCTTCCCGACTTATATTGATATCTTCAAAATATTCTTCTTCTCCCATGCGAAAAGGCATAGGAACCACTTTGATTCCCAGTTCTCTTCCCTCCTCAGGGGTGATTCCCGAACCCGAGTCGGTGCAGATTCCGATTTTCATTCCTACTCCTCTCTACTGCCAAGGGGGGAGTGTCCTCCCCTCCTCAGTCTTTTTCTCTACTCCAAAAATCCGACTTTATTTTTCCAAAAGACTTTTTCCTGTCATTTCCTTAGGCTGGGGAATCCCCATGAGTTCCAAAAGAGTCGGTGCAACATCTGCAAGACATCCGCCTTCTCTTAACTTGTGTTTCTCTTCACTCACCAAAATAAAGGGCACGGGATTCGTCGTATGTGCCGTATAGGGTTCTCCGGTCTTTTCATCAATCATGATATCCGCATTGCCGTGATCCGCTAAAATAAAGAGATTACCATGCATGGACTCTACCGCATCAACAACCTTTCCCATGCACTCATCCACTACCTCAATCGCCTTAATCGCTGCGGAAAGAACTCCGGTGTGTCCCACCATGTCTGGATTGGCAAAATTAGCTACCACCAAATCATACTTTCCGGACCGGATTGCTTCAGTCAGCTTTTCCGTAACCGTATAGCAACTCATTTCCGGCTTTAAATCATAGGTCGGAACCTCCTTCGGAGAGGGAACCAGAATTCTGTCCTCATTTTTATAAGGCTCCTCCTTCCCTCCGTTAAAGAAGAAGGTAACGTGCGCATATTTCTCCGTCTCCGCAATACGAAGCTGATTCTTCCCCAAGTTCGAAACCATTTCTCCCAAGGTATTGTGAATCTCTTCTTTTTCAAAAGCGACACGCTTGTTCGGAATCGTCGGATCATAGTCTGTAAAGCAGACAAAGAATACCTTCTTTCTCGGTCCTCTATTAAAGAAGTTGAACTCATCGTCACAAAAGGCATGACAGATTTCTCTTGCTCTATCGGGACGGAAGTTAAAGAAAATCATTGCATCACCGTCGGAAACGGTATGCACCACTCCGTCCTTTTCAATCACCGTCGGAAGCACAAATTCATCATATACCTTTTTCGCATAAGAAGCGTCTATTGCCTCCTCTACGGAAGAAGCCTTTTCTCCCGTACCGTCTACCATGGCACGATA
Source organism: uncultured Oribacterium sp. (assembly GCA_963531555.1). Lineage (GTDB taxonomy): Bacteria > Bacillota > Clostridia > Lachnospirales > Lachnospiraceae > Oribacterium. Next base: position 2,309 of record CAUSIX010000190.1, on the reverse strand, counting down.
AGCCTTCTCCACTCTGTCATAGTTCTTATCTCTATCCATAGCATAGTATCTGCCGGAAATCGTGGCTATCTCTCCGACACCGAGCTCCCGCATCTTCTTTTCCACATCCATAAGGAAGGATTTTCCGGAATCGGGAGGAGTATCCCTACCGTCCAGGAAAGCATGCAGGTAAACTTTCTTTAAGCCTTCCCTTTTTGCAAGCTCCAAAAGCCCGTAAATATGCCCGATGTGAGAGTGTACTCCGCCACTGGAAACCAGCCCCATAAAGTGCAAGGCGGAGTTCTCTTTCTTGCAATGCTCTACAGCCTCTTTTAATGCCTTATTTTCAAAAAAATCTCCATACTCTATTGACTTCTTGATTCTCTTTAATTCCTGGTACACAATCCTGCCGGCACCCATGTTCATATGGCCGACTTCGGAGTTTCCCATCTGCCCGTCCGGAAGTCCTACAAAAAGTCCGGAAGCCTGTCCCTCCACATAAGGAAATTCTTTTTTCAGCTTGTCCATAACCGGAGTATTCGCAAGGGCAATGGCATTCCCGTCCTTCTCTTTTCTTTCTCCGTATCCATCCAGAATCAATAATACAGTCGGTTTCTTCATCTATATCTCTCCTCCTCTACTCAGGGTAAACTACTATAACAAAACAAGGCGTAAAACCCTTCAAAAAGTCTATCCCAAACTCATGAATACGTCAATTCTTCGGAGTATAAATTGTTAAACGAAATTATTACGCTAACGCACGAGACTCGTTAAAAATCAGCCCGTTAAACGGGTACTTTGCTCGAGATATAATCTCGCGTTATGTCTAAAGGCGCCGGCTTTGCACGCGAAACTCGTTCAGAATAAAAAAGGCCGTATCACGATACCCTCGCAATACAGCCCTTTTCTCTCAAAATAAAGCATAGTTCTTTCGTTTACACCATATTATGAGAAAGCATACTATGATGAAACCGTATTATGCAAAAACTGCTCGTTTCCGCTCTTTAATAATTATCAGCCTTTCTCTCGAAATAAGCCTTCGGGTGATTACAGCAGGGGCAAACCTCCGGTGCTTCCTCTCCCTCATAGATAAATCCACAGTTTCTGCAGTGCCAAAGTGTCGGCTTATCCTCTTTGAACGTTGTATTGTCTAAAATTCCCTGTACGAGCTCCTGAAAACGGGCATCATGCTCCTTCTCTACCTGTCCTACTAAACGAAACTTTGCCGCAAGCTCCTTAAAGCCCTCTTTCTCCGCTACCTCAGCGAAGTTCTTATACATCTCAGTCCACTCATAGTGCTCTCCGGCAGAAGCTGCCTTTAAGTTCTCTACCGTGTCTCCGATTCCGCCGCCAAGTCCGGCAAGCTCTCTAAACCACATCTTTCCGTGGTACTCTTCGTTTGCTGCCGTTTCTTCCAAAATAGCCGCAATCTGCTGATATCCGTCCTTCTTTGCCTGAGAAGCATAATAAGTATACTTCGCTCTTGCCTCAGACTCTCCGGCAAATGCCGCCCATAAATTCTTTTCCGTTTCTGTTCCCTTGTAGTTTGCCATAATAACCTCCTCTACACCTTAAACGGAGTATCATGCGCTTTTGCACAATACCGCTTACGAACTAAACATCACGTAGCTGCACACAATAGTTATCCTGAATGATTATCCATCTTGAACGATACTAGCATATACCGATGTATGATGTCATTTTTAAAACGGAAATAGAGAAAGCAACCTTTCTCTATTTCCTTAGGCTCAACCATGATGATGGTATTGCTATTTTATTTAAATACACAATATAAATCAAGTTAAAACAAATAATCTCAACCAAACTTTTATTCTGGTCTACATTAAAATCCTTCTTTAGCCTACACCATGGCTTTATTTACCGAAATATCTTTATTTATTGAAATATCTCTTTAACAAACCGTAGAATGCTTTACCGTGTCTTGCTTCATCTCTTGCCATTTCATGAACAGTGTCATGGATAGCATCCAAATCAAGAGCTTTAGCTCTCTTAGCAAGGTCAACCTTACCGGCAGTAGCACCGTTCTCGGCTTTAACACGTGCTTCGAGGTTCTCCTTGGTGGATGCGGAAACAACCTCTCCTAAAAGCTCTGCAAAACGGGAAGCATGATCCGCCTCTTCGAAAGCGGCCTGTCTGTAGTAATCGCCCACTTCGGGGTATCCCTCTCTATAAGCTGCTCTACTCATAGCAAGATACATGCCGACTTCACAGCACTCTCCTTCAAAGTTTGCTCTTAAATCCTTCTTAATATCCTCCGGAACATCCTTTGCAACGCCAATTACATGCTCAGCAGCCCAAGTAAGCTCTCC
>CAUSIX010000189.1:0-3995 GCA_963531555.1 uncultured Oribacterium sp. | reverse complement strand
CTGAGATGAAGTTTGTGACAGCATGCTTAGCGAGTATTAAGTATGCTGTATCTCGCTCATAACATGGGAGGTTTCTTGCGAAAATTTGTAGATATTCTTAATACGACTTTTCCGTCTGAAGAAGCTTTGCTATAATGCAGGAAGAAATGCAAGGGGAGGAAAGAAATTGGACAGTAGAAAAAGACGTACAGCCAGGAGCCGCAGTTTTAGCAGAGAAAAAGAAGATTTTTCAAATTTGGACATTCCGATTAGGAGAAATGAGAAGAATAGGGAAAGCGATGGAAAAGGATATAGAGGAAAAGAGAGGTATCAAGAAGAGGGGGATTATCCTGCGCTAAGAAGAGGAAAGAGGAGGAAGACGCCGTTCAAGGCGGTCCTGATTTCCTTTTTGTTCTTAGTCGGTATTTTTCTTCTTTGGCGCTTTATTTCCCCTTATTTTGGAAAGAAATACCGTACAATTGCCATCTTCGGTTTAGACAGTCGAGACGGAAACAAAGAGGCGGGGGCTCTTTCCGATGTCATTATGATTGCGAGTATCAATAAGCGAAGCGGAGAAATTAAATTGTGTTCCGTTTATCGTGATACGTATTCCGAGGTGGACGGAAACGGAACTTACCATAAGATGAATGAAGCCTATTTTCTTGGAGGACATAAACAGGCGATAGCGGCGTTGGAGCGGAATCTGGATCTTCACATTGATGATTATGTGAGCTTCACCTGGGCTTCCGTAGCAAAGGGGATTTCCGCGCTTGGGGGAGTGGATTTGGAGCTTTCCGATGCGGAGTTTTACTATATCAATGCTTTTATCACGGAAACGGTCGAGTCTACCGGTATTCCTTCCGTGCATCTTACCCATGCAGGGGAAAATCATCTTGACGGTATCCAGGCTGTAGCCTATGGAAGACTTCGTCTTATGGATACGGACTTTAATCGAACGGCGAGACAAAGAAAGGTTTTGACTTTGGCTATGGATAAGGCAAAAAAGGCCGGGCCCGTGAAAATGATTTCTCTTGCCACGCAGGTTTTACCGGAGATATCGACCAGCATGAATATGGCGGATTTTACGAATCTCGCAAGTCAGCTGGGACGTCTGCATCTTGGGGAAACGTCGGGATTTCCCTTTGCCAGAACTACGATGAAGCTTAAGAAAATGGATGTGGTTATCCCGGCAACACTGGAATCGAATGTGCTCAGTCTCCATGACTTTCTTTATGGAGAAAAGAATTATCAAGCTTCCAATACGGTAAAGAAGATCAGTGAGCACATTAAAGAAGTTTCCGGTGTGACAAAGCCGATGGAAAACGCGGAAGAAGCGGGAACGGGCGGAGGAAGTATAAGAAAGAAGGATAAAAAGAAGGAAGGAAAGTCTGAACAAAATAAGGAGAAGGAAAGCGTAAAAACGACGAAAGAGGAGAAAAAGACGGAGAAAGACAGCTCCATAAAAAAGAGTACGGAAGAAACCGAGGAGTCTTTCATAGAGACAAAGAAAGACTCGGAGAAAGAGCAGGAAAAGCAAAGTAAAGAAGAAGAGAGAGAAAAGAAATCGGAAAAAGAAAGTATTGAAGGGCCGGGAGCCGAGATTGGAAAAAATCCGGGCGGCTCTGCAGAGGAAAATGAAGAAAATCCTTGACAAGAAAAGAAAGTTTTTGTATTATTTTTGAGTCGCCTTTTTTAGGGCGATTCAAAGCTTAGGGCTATCGCCAAACGGTAAGGCAACGGACTCTGACTCCGTCATTTCAAGGTTCGAATCCTTGTAGCCCTGCGAAAAACTCCCTTTAAGGGAGTTTTTTTCTTGCGTTTTATCGGAGGATGCTGAGACTGAAAATTTTAAAAAATTAAAAATATATAGTTAAAACATAAAATTACTAAATCCATTCACTTAAATACAACAATTAGTAAATTGTCCCGCGGCCTGTTATACTTGATACATAAGAAAGAGATAGCCGTCAGGGAAAGCGGAAACCGTCGGCGAAAGAGTAAGCAGGTAAAAAAGTAAGCAAGTAAGCAAGTAAGCAAGTAAGCAATGAGCAAGATTCATTTTTGCATAAATAGGATTAAACTGCCATGGAAGGCCATTCTATATTCCTTAAAGGGGGTGAACGGTCCGATGCAGAAGTATTCTTTGTAACTATTGGTCTGACAACAATCAAAATTTCTATTTCCGAAAAGAGCTGCAGCAGTGCTGCAGCTCTTATTCGTAAATAGCTAAGGGGAAGTGATCACTAAGTATTCGTTAGCTCGTTCTTTATTCTTTACTTCCTCTTGATTTTTTTCTTTTAAAGACTTTTGATTTTTTTCTTCTAGAGACTTTTACAAAGGGAAAGGGCCGGCTCATCCGCAATCAAAGTGACATTCGGATGGAATTGCAGGATGGATGCGGGAACGGACGGTGTGACAGGACCTTCCAAGACCTTTTCAAGAATAGCTGCCTTATCTTTTCCGGAAACGAGCAGGAGAATCTTTTCTGCATGCATGATAGTGCCGATACCCATGGTATAAGCTTCCGTCGGAACATCTTCTTTTTTGGAAAAGAAGCGTTGATTGGCATTGATGGTTTCTTCCGTTAATTTCACACAGTGTGTCTTTGCGGGGAAGATATCACTTGGTTCGTTAAAACCGATATGTCCGTCGTGCCCCAAACCGAGAATCTGTAAATGGATACCGCCTAAGCTTTGAATCAGCTTCTCATAGCTTTCGCAGGCTTCTTTTTCATCGCTTAGTTTACCGTCAGGAACATGGGTATTTTCTTTTTTGATATTGACATGATTAAAAAGCTCTTCATTCATAAAATAACGGTAGCTGTGGGAATCTTCAGGGGAGAGCCCTCTATACTCGTCCAGGTTTACGGAACGAACGGAAGAGAAGTCCAGTCTACCCTCCTGATAAAGTTCTCTTAGTACCTGATAGGTTCCGACGGGGGTGGACCCGGTTGCCAGCCCTAAAACGGGGGATTCTTTTTGTACGATTTCCGCAGCGACGAGCATAGCCGCTTTTTTACTTAGAGTACTGTAATCCTTTACCTTTATGATTTGCATCATGCTTTCCTCCTGTGAGCTTTCGCGCTTTGCTATATTTTCATTTAAAAAAAATGCAGTTTCCTGCCGAAATTCCTGTCTGCATTTCCTGTCTATAGTAGCAAAAAGCAAGAAAAAGTACAAGAACTCGCAATATGGTAAAGAAGAGAATTTATGCTATACTATAGAACACGATTTTAGAGGAGGTTATAAGAGTGCTTAGGGAACAGACGAATAGCAATCCGGCGAATAATCAAGCGAATAGCAATCCGGCGAATACCAGAACGACAAGTAGAAGACAAGGGGGTCAGAATAGGATAAAGGAAGAGAAATCTTTCTCGCTTCTATTTTCCGTGTTCATGCCGGGAATCTTTGCTTTTTTTCTGCTTTACTTACTGCTTAGTCCGGGCTTAAATCTTACTTCGCAGGCGGAGACGGGATGGATCAGTAAGGAGGACGGTTGGTACTATGTTCTTCCTTCCGAAGAGGCGCATTACAGCGGTTGGATACAAGCGGGAATTCCCGAGAGGTGGTATTATCTTCTGGATGGCAAGATGCAGACAGGCTGGATCTTTTGGAAGGGAAAATGGTATTTTTTACATGCCGACGGAGCCATGGCGGAGAAACAGTGGATCGGGAATTTCTATGTGGGAGAGGACGGAGCTGCATTTATCGATAAAGAATCTCCGGACGGCTGGAAACTTTCGGAAAACGGCTCTTATCTTTTCAATGGAAAACCGACGGAAGAATTAAACGAGAAGACGGCAAGATACATTCAGGTCTTAAAGGAACATCCGGATGCCCGTGCAATCTTTGACAGTCCGGGTCAGCTGGTACTGGAAAACGGAAACGCTTATCCATTTATTATTTTTAAGAAAATGAGCCTTTATGATTCGAAAACTTCCGAACTGCTTTATGAAGGGGATGCCGGTTTTCACAAAAATGCCGTGTTGGCATATTTTGACGGACAAGAGATGAAGC
>CAUSIX010000188.1:0-3996 GCA_963531555.1 uncultured Oribacterium sp. | reverse complement strand
TTTGAATACGTTGGGATCCGATAAATTGACCTGTTCCGGCAACATGATATGAAGAAGAGCGCCCAGCTTGATATACGAGTCATAAACTGCCAGTCCGATACAGGAACCTAAAGCATAGGTAACGATGACTCCCTCTCCTCTGGTCAGCTTCATGTCGCCGATTCCTACTTTTAGCTGCTTATCCAACTGCATCTTACACTCCTAGCTTTTCCAGAATCGTATTTAAAGAATGGATATCGGGCAACATCAAAAGCCAAGAAGGAATACTCTTTCCGTCTACCAGAAAATCCGCATTACAGTACATCAGCTTTTCCGACTCATAACCGAATTCCACCATAGGAACCGTGAGTATTCCTCCCAGCATATTGACTGTACTGCTGGGAACGGAAAGGTTCAAATCAACACCGACCAGCTGGGAAAAAGCATTGATATAGGAGCAGATGATGATATTGCCGACCTCTTTCAAAGCGGAAAATGCCATTTCATCCATGCTTTCAAAATCATCATATTCTTTCTCCAGAAGCTTTTTCAGAAGTCTCTTTGCAAAATGCTTGTCATAGAGGAAAAGCATCAGTCCGTCCAAATCTCCGCTCATCTGCACAAGAGTTGCTCCTACTATCTCTTCCTCTTCTCCTATTCGCTTTACGGCGCCGTTATACCCGAGGATTTTCACCTTGGGAATGGTAATCCGTACCTCCCTCTGTAAAAGCTGAGAAAGTGCGGTCGCCGCATGGCTGGTTCCGATACTTCCTATCTCTTTAATTACGTCGAGTTCTTGAAGATTCATATCTTCATAGCGGTTAATCTTCATCTCCTTGCTTCTTCCTTATCCTGTTTTTTATGCATTACGACTGTCCCGTTAACCTCTTAATTGATTAATCGTTCCTTCCACTTCATCGGAGGTCTGCACCATTTTCAGTGCATAGGTAAATGCTCTCTGGCTTTCAATTAAACGTGTCATTTCCTTTGCCATATCCGTTCCGGAAGATTCCAATGTGCCTTCTTCAAGCACCGCCTTTTCCAGCAAGCTGTCCGTATTATTCCTGTCACCCGGGCGAACGGCAAACTCATTATCCCCCTTATTAAGTAATCGACTGGGGTAAGGGATTTTATAAACCCCGATTTTCTGCTTTGTTTCTTCTTTTCCTTCTTCTCTTATCCCGCTTCCGGAATTTTCCGCCCGTTTTCCCGACTCGCTAATGGCTTGAAATGCACTGTCCTCGGCGAGCATTTTCTCCCCCTTTTCATCCAGCACATGCTTTCCCGACTCACTGAGAAGATAAAACTTTCCGTCCGGAAACTCTCCGGCATGGAAGTGACCGTTTCGACTGTAGGTGATTTCTCCCGACTTCGGATCCAAAAGCTTAAAAAAGCCGTTGTCCGTCCCAATCGCATAATCATGGGGCTGTCCGGTAGAAACAAAGGCCGCCGTAGTAAACTCGGTATTGGTTCTCACTACCGTGGTTCCCGCTCCTGCCTGCAGCTCGGTTTTCGCTTCCGGGGAATCGTTTAAGTTGTAGTTGATGAGTTCCGAAAAAACGGCATTTTTCGGTTTAAAACCGTTATTATTGATATTGGCTAAATTGTTACTGATTACATCCAATTTCTTTTGGCTCGCATCGGCTCCGAGTGCTCCGACATAAAATGACATATTCATACGCTGCTACCTCTATCTTTTATCTTCCTTCCGGCCCATTTTGTCTGCTTTTATGAAGCTGTAAGCGGAAACCCGCTTACAGACGTCCTACGTCCGTACTGGCCTTACTCATCACGCTGTCATACATTTTCAGCATCTGTGCGGCACTTTGCAGTGCTCTTTGAGAGCTCATCATGCCGGTCATTTCTTCTACCATATTGACATTGGACTTTTCCAGCATTTTCCAATTCACTGTCGTTGTTGCCGGCCTTGTCAGTTCCGCTTCCGATGTGCTGAAGAGATTGTTATCCTCTTTATGCAATGCTTCATAATGGTTAAAATCCACAATTTTCAAGGTTCCGTACACGGTCCGGTTCTCCCCCGTGCTCTTCGGATCGTATACCGCTCCGTTGACATCAATCGCAAAATCATCCCCGGGAAGTACGATATCGTGTCCTTCTTCACTTTGCACATTACCTACTCCGGCAAGCTCCAAAACCCCGTTTTCATTAACGGAAAACGATCCGCCTCTCGTAGACATTCTCCCTTTCTCCGTATTCACGGCGAAAAAGCCTCTTCCGTTCAAAGCGACGTCATAAATCCCGTCGGTTGTTTCGTAGGAGCCCTGCTCATAGTCCGTATACGTTCTTGCTGCTGATTTTATGCGAGATGCCATAGCGATATCTTTTGGATTTTTCTTATTGTGTCTTCCGGTACGAATCATCATTTCTTCTTTGAAAGTCGTACTGACCATATTGTCTTTCTTATATCCCGCAGTCTGAATATTGACCATATTATTACTGATAGTATTTAAATTTCTTCTTTGGGTAAGGATGCCCGATGCCAAATCATAAAAGCCTTGATACATACTCCGTCCTTTCTTTTTCCGAATACGAAAAAAAGAGTCCTACTGGGAAACGGTAAATCCCGCCGGCCGCTTTCACGGCACGGCTCGTCCCGTCTCTTGATTATCGGACTCTTTTTTTATTTTTATAAGAGATTTTGAAGGAATATTTGGATTTTCTTCCAAAACGGGAAGTCTACTCTCTATTTCCTTCTTACATTTCTTCGCCGTGATCTCCCATATATTTTCTAAGTTTCCTGAGCGCTATGCTGTGAAGCTGAGATACCCGGGGCTGGGAAATCTCCATAACCTCCGCAATCTGATTCATATTCAGCTCTTCCACATAGTAAAGGGAAATCACAAGTTTTTCCTTTTCCTGTAAAGACTCTATAGCCGCCGTAAGTGCACGAACATTCTCCTTTTGCATAAAGCTGAATTCCGGCTGCGCACTCTTGTCCTTGGAGGGAATCTGAAGCAGTGCTTCATTTCCTTCATCATAAGTCATGTCCAAAGACAAAACATTCACCATATTGCTCATACGCTGAATCTTCTGCAACTTCTTGACATTCATGTTGAGATATTCGGCAAGCTCTTCATCGGAAGGTGCTCTTCCAAGGCGGGTGCCAAGCTCCAAATTGGCATTTTCAATGCTTCGACTGTCCCTGTGAAAATTTCTGGGCAACCAATCGTTTTTCCGCATCATATCGATGACCATCCCCCGAATCCGACGAGAGATATAGGTTTCAAACTTATTGTCTCTGTTTTCATCGTATCGCTCGATGGCCCGCATAATCTCAATGACACCTTCGTTCACGATGTCATCGGTCTGCATAAAATCATGATACATTTCTCTCATTTGGTAAGCAATGGAGCGGACGATATAGACATATCGCATAGTCAACTCCTGCTTTACCTCCTGCGTGTGATTTTCCTTATATAGAAGAAACAACTCCTCATTGGACTTTTCTTCTAAACTGTAATTTAAAGCATTCAAGATGGATTCCTCTTTTCCCGGATTTCAACTTTTAGCTATTCGCTACTTCTTCTAGGCACTGCCTTTTTCTTCCACGTCTTCTTCCAAGCGTAAACTCCCTATGGCCTGTATCTGTACGTTACTGGCAACTTCGTTAAAGGATAGAACCCGAACATTCGGGTAAAACTGTTCAATCAGGTGATAAAAATGGATTCTCATCACCTGCGAGGTAAGAATCAGGGGAGGATTGGACAAGTGATTAAACTTTCTGCTCTCCTCCGCAACCTGCCGTACTATACTTTGTAAAAGCTCGGGACTGAGTGCGAGATAAAGCCCGCTTTCTCCTCTTGTCAGGGAGTTCACCATAGTTCGCTCCAGTGCGGAATCCAGAGTAACCACCTTCATATTGCCGTCTTCACAATACATTCTTGTGATGGTTCTCTTCAGTGCCGCTCTAACCTTCTCCACTATCTGATCAATGTCCTTTACGGGAAGTCCGCTTTCACTGATGAATTCAAAGCAGGTCTCCACAATCGTATCCAA